>NZ_JBHUQX010000092.1:0-24403 GCF_042674225.1 Streptomyces sp. NPDC056948 | reverse complement strand
AGCAGATCAAGCTCGGTGGGCGCCGTATCGAGCTCGGTGAGGTGGACGCGGCGCTTCAGGCGCTGCCCGGGGTGGCCGGGGCCGCCGCCGCGGTGCGCACGGCCCGCAGCGGAAACCAGCTCCTCGTGGGCTACGTCGTCGTCCAGGACGGCTGGGACCACTCGACCGCCGTCGAGCGGCTGCGCGCCGAGCTGCCCGCCGCTCTGGTGCCGTTGCTCGCGCCGGTCGACGAGCTGCCGACGCGTACGTCGGGCAAGGTGGACCGGAACGCGCTGCCCTGGCCGCTGGAGGGTCTGGAGACGGGTGGCCCGGCCGAGCCGCTGTACGGCACCGAGGCCTGGCTCGCCGAGCAGTGGACGGACGTCCTCGGCATTCCGGTGACGTCGGCCTCCGACGACTTCTTCGCGATCGGCGGGGGCAGTCTGGCCGCCGCCCAGCTCACGACGAGGCTGCGCACGCGCTACCCGAGCGCCGCCGTCCTCGACATCTACCAAAGGCCCGTCCTGCGGAAGCTGGCCCGGCGTCTGGAGGAGTCGGTACAGGACGACAACGCCCAGCGGGCCGTGGCACCGGTGCCGAGGCGTGCCCAGCTCGTCCAGCTTCTGCTGCTGGTTCCGCTGTTCACGCTGCTCGGGCTGCGCTGGACCGTGGTGCTCGCCGCGCTCGGGAACGTGCTGCCCGCCTACGCCTGGCTGCCGACCGCGCCCTGGTGGCTCGTCGCGGCCGGCGCCGTGCTGCTCTTCAGCCCGCCCGGGCGCCTGGCGCTCGCCGCGGGCGGGGCCCGGTTGCTGCTGCGAGGGGTGCGGCCGGGCCGCTACCCGCGCGGTGGCAGCGTCCATCTGCGGCTGTGGACGGCCGAGCGGCTGGCCGAGTTCAGCGGGGCGACCTCACTGACCGGGTCCTGGCTGGAACGGTACGCGCGAGCGCTGGGCGCCAAGGTCGGGCAGGACGTGGACCTGCACTCGCTGCCGCCGGTCACCGGCATGCTCAAGCTGGGCCGGGGCTCGGCCGTCGAGTCCGAGGTGGACCTGTCCGGGTACTGGCTGGACGGTGACCGGCTGGAGGTCGGGCCGGTGAAGGTGGGCGCGCACGCCGTCGTCGGCACGCGCAGCCTGCTCTTCCCGGGCGCGCGGGTGGGCAAGCGGGCCGAGGTGGCGCCCGGTTCGGCGGTCACCGGGCAGATTCCCACCGGGCAGCGGTGGGCGGGAGCGCCCGCGGTCAAGCTGGGCCGGGCCAAGCGCAACTGGCCCAAGGACCGGCCCGGGCGGGGCGCGTTCTGGCGGGTGATGTACGGCGTGACGGGTTTCGCGCTGACCGCGTTGCCGGTGGTCTCGGCGGCTGCCGCGCTGCTGGTGGCGGGGCTGTTCGTCGCTCCGGACGCCGGGCTCGGCGCGGCCCTGCGTGGTGCCGTGCTCGCGCTGGTGCCGGCGACGCTCGCCTTCGGGCTGGCGTACGCGCTGCTGCTCGTGATCGCCGTACGGCTGCTGAGCCTGGGGCTGCGGGAGGGCACGCACGCCACGCACAGCCGGGTGGGCTGGCAGGCCTGGACCGTGACCCAGCTGATGGACCGGTCGCGGGACGTGCTGTTCCCGCTGTACGCGGGGCTGGTCACGCCGGTGTGGCTGCGGCTGCTCGGGATGCGGATCGGGCGGCGGGCCGAGGTGTCCACCGTGCTGGCCCTGCCCAGTCTGACCACGGTCGGCGAGGGCGCGTTCCTGGCGGACGACACACTGACCGCGCCGTACGAGCTCGGCGGCGGCTGGCTGCGGGTCGGGCGCGCGGAGATCGGCCGGCGAGCCTTTCTCGGCAACTCGGGGATGACCGCGCCGGGCCGCAGCGTGCCGGACGGCGGGCTGGTGGGTGTGCTGTCGGCGACGCCGAAGAAGGCCAAGAAGGGCAGCTCGTATCTGGGGCTGCCGCCGGTGAAGCTGCCGCGGGCCGCGTCCGACGGCGACCAGAGCCGGACCTACGACCCGCCCGCGCGGCTGCTGTGGGCGCGCGGTCTTGTGGAGCTCTGCCGGATCGTGCCGGTGTTCTGCTCGGCGGCGCTGGCGGTGGGGACGGCGGCGGCACTGTGCGTGCTCGGGGTGTGGGCTCCCCTGCTGTCCGGTCTGGTGCTGCTCGGGGCGGGCTGCGCGGCGGGGCTCGTCTCGATCGCGGCGAAGTGGCTGCTCGTGGGGCGGCACCGCCGGGCCGAGCACCCCTTGTGGAGCTCCTTCGTGTGGCGCAACGAGCTGGCGGACACCTTCGTCGAGGTGCTGGCCGTGCCGTGGCTGGCCGGTGCGGTGCCGGGTACGCCGCTGCTGTCGGCGTGGCTGCGCGGACTCGGTGCGCACATCGGCAGGGGGGTGTGGGTCGAGAGCTACTGGCTGCCGGAGACCGATCTGGTGACGCTCGAGGACGCGGCGACCGTGAACCGGGGCTGTGTGCTCCAGACCCACCTCTTCCACGACCGGATCTTGCGGACGGATACTGTGGTCCTCCGTGAGGGCGCCACTCTGGGCCCGGGCGGAATCATCCTGCCCGGCAGCGCCGTCGGGGCCCGCGCCACGCTGGGTCCGGCGTCCCTGGTGATGGCCGCGGAGTCCGTGCCCGACGACACGCGCTGGCTGGGCAACCCGATCGAGGCATGGCGGCGCTAGGCACAGCCCCGGCGGGCCGGGGCCGACAGACGTCGTACGAGCGCAGTGCAGGGAGCAGACGCAACAGTGGCGGTTCAGCAGTCAGTGGGTCAGGACCCGTATTTCCCGGGCAACGGTGACCTCAGGTACCGGGTGCACCGGTACGAGCTCACGCTGGACTACCGCCCCGCGCCGAACCGGCTGTCGGGAACCGCGCGGATCAACGCCATCGCGGGCCGCGGCCAGCTCACCGAGTTCCAGCTCAACCTCGCGGACTTCCGGGTGGGCCGGGTGAAGGTCGACGGCCGTACGCCGCACTACACGCACCGGGGCGGCAAGCTGCGCGTGCGCCCCGCGAAGCCGGTGCGCGCCGGTGCGGCCTTCACCGTCGAGGTGCAGTGGTCGGGGAACCCCCGGCCGGTGAACAGTCCCTGGGGCGGCCTCGGCTGGGAGGAGCTGGAGGACGGGGCGCTGGTGGCGAGCCAGCCGGTCGGGGCGCCGTCGTGGTACCCGTGCAACGACCGGCCGGCCGACAAGGCCTCGTACCACATCTCGGTCACGACGCCCTCGGCCTACGCGGTGGTGGCCGGTGGACGCCTGCTCACCCGCACGACGAAGGCCTCGACGACCACCTGGGTGTACGAGCAGGCGGCGCCGACGTCCAGCTACCTGGTGGGGCTGTCGATCGGGAAGTACCAGACCGTGCTGCTGGGTGACCCGGGTCCGGGCGGGGTTCCGCAGCACGGGCACATTCCGGCGCACCTGCTCCCCCGGTTCGCCCGCGACTTCGCACGGCAGCCCGCGATGATGGAGCTGTTCCAGGAGCTGTTCGGGCCGTACCCGTTCGACGAGTACGCGGTCGTGGTGACCGAGGAGGAGCTCGACGTCCCCGTCGAGGCGCAGGGGTTGTCGCTGTTCGGGTCCAACCATGTGGACGGGGAGCGGGGTTCGGAGCGGCTGATCGCGCACGAGCTGGCGCACCAGTGGTTCGGCAACAGCGTGTCCATCGCCGACTGGCGGCAGATCTGGCTGAACGAGGGGTTCGCGAAGTACGCCGAGTGGCTGTGGTCGGAGCGCTCGGGAGGCCGTAGCGCCCAGCAACTGGCCGCCGGGGCACACCGGTTGCTGTTTTCGCTGCCTCAGGAGCTCCGGCTGGCCGATCCGGGGCGGAAGTCGATGTTCGACGACCGTCTCTACCAGCGGGGCGGGCTCGTCCTGCACGCGGTGCGGTGCGCCCTGGGCGACGACGCGTTCTTCCGCATGCTGCGCGGGTGGGCGGGCCTGCACCGGGGCGGGGCGGTGACGACGGCGAACTTCACCGCGCACGTGGGGCGGTTCACGGACGAGCCGCTGGACGCGCTGTTCGACATGTGGGTGTACGGAACGACGCTGCCGCCGCTGCCCTCGCCCCGCACGGGCGGGGCCGTCTAGGACAATGACCGGCATGACTACGCGTTCCTGCACCTGCGGCCGCCCCGGGACCTACGGCGACTGCTGTGGGCGCTACCTCCCCATGGGAGCGGCCGCGGCCCCCACCGCCGAGGCGTTGATGCGGTCGCGGTACAGCGCCTTCGTGATGGGGGACGCCGGGTATCTGCTGCGGACCTGGCATCCGCGGACGCGGCCGGGGCGGCTCGAGCTGGATGCGGAGATGCGGTGGACCGGGCTGGAGATCCTGGACACGAGTGACGGGTCCGCGTTCCACACCACCGGGACCGTGACGTTCCGGGCCTCGTACCGGGGCGGATCGCTGCACGAGCGGAGTCGGTTCGAACGGGTCGACGGGGCCTGGGTCTACGTAGACGGAGACATCCTCGACTGAGAGCCGCTGAGAACTAGGGCGCCAGGATGTCCAGTTCCTGGAGGGCGCCGACCGTGATCTCGCGGGTCAGTTCCTCCGCGCGGACCGCGTCGCCCGCGCGGACCGCCTCGGCGACCTGGACGTGCAGGGTGACGGCGGCCGGGTCGGGGTCCTCGAACATCACGTCGTGGTGGGTGCGGCCGGCCAGGACCTCGGCGACGACGTCACCGAGGCGGGCGAACATCTCGTTGCCGGAGGCGGCCAGGACGGCGCGGTGGAAGGCGACGTCGTGGACGAGGTACTCCTCCAGCTTGTGACCGCGTGAGTTGGCGACCATGCCGAGGGCGCACTCGGTGAGCTCGGCGCACTGCTCGGCGGTGGCGTGCCGGGCGGCGAGGCCCGCCGCTACCGGTTCGACCGCCGAACGCAGCACCGTGAGGGACCGGAGCTGCCCGGGGCGGTCGGCGCCGGCCAGGCGCCAGCGGATGACCTCGGGGTCGTAGACGTTCCACTCGGACTTGGGGCGGACCGTCACGCCGACCCGGCGGCGGGACTCGACCAGGTGCATGGACTCCAGGACCCGGACCGCCTCGCGCATCACGGAGCGCGACACATCGAAACGCTGGGCCAGCTCGTCCGTGCGCAGCACGCTGCCCGGCGGGTACTCGCCGGCCGTGATCTCGGGGCCGAGGGTGTCCAGTACATGGCCGTGCAGCCCTCGACCCGGTGTGCTCATGCACTCAGCGTACGGGGTAGATCACGGAGACAAAAAGTCAGACTTATTTGTCACGACCTCTTGAATTAGTCGTACCTAATGGGTTTCAGTTGCGTCGACATCACGTGTCGACGAAGACAGCAGACAGTGAGGCAGCGATGAACACCCCCCACGTCGTCGTGGTCATGGGCGTCGCGGGCACCGGAAAGACCACCATCGGTCCCCTGCTCGCAGCCCGGCTCGGCGTTCCGTACGCCGAGGGCGACGACTTCCACCCGCAGGCCAACATCGCCAAGATGTCGGCCGGTACGCCACTCACCGACGAGGACCGTTGGCCCTGGCTGGACGCCATCGGCGCGTGGGGGCACGGGCGGGCCGGGCTCGGCGGGGTGGTCAGCTGCTCGGCACTGAAGCGGTCGTACCGCGACCGGCTGCGGGCCGCCGCGCCCGGCGTGGTCTTCGTGCACCTCGCGGGCGACCGCGCGCTGATCGAGGACCGGATGTCGCACCGGCAGGGGCACTTCATGCCCACGGCGCTGCTCGACTCCCAGTTCGCCACGCTCCAGCCGCTGGAGGGTGACGAGGCGGGAGTCCGCGTGGACGTCCTGGGCAGCCCGGAGGAGATCACCGAACGGGCGGCGAGCGCGCTCGAGGATCTCCCCGAGCCCGTCAAGTAGCCCCTGACTCCCTTCCTACGACTCCTCACCCCAAGGACACCTCACCCGTGACCAGACTCAGCGTCGAGATGCTGGCAGCGGACGCACCCGAGCCGATCACCTCGGCCGGCCACGCTCAGCTGGGCATCGCCGTTCTGGCGGGCATCGCCGTCATCGTCATGCTCATCACCAAGTTCAAGCTGCACGCCTTTCTGGCGCTGACCATCGGGTCGCTGGCGCTCGGCGCGATCGCCGGGGCGCCGTTGGACAAGGTCCTCACCAGCTTCAGCGCCGGCCTCGGCACCACGGTCGCCGGCGTCGGCGTGCTGATCGCCCTCGGCGCGATCCTCGGCAAGATGCTCGCCGACTCCGGAGGCGCCGACCAGATCGTCGACACCATCCTCGAGAAGGCCGGCGGGCGGTCGATGCCCTGGGCGATGGTGCTGATCGCCTCCGTGATCGGACTGCCCCTCTTCTTCGAGGTCGGCATCGTGCTGCTGATCCCGGTCGTACTGATGGTTGCCAAGCGCGGCAACTACTCGCTGATGCGCATCGGCATCCCGGCGCTCGCGGGCCTGTCCGTGATGCACGGCCTGGTACCGCCGCACCCCGGTCCGCTGGTCGCGATCGACGCGGTCGGGGCCGACCTCGGCGTGACGCTGGCGCTCGGCGTCCTGGTCGCCGTCCCCACGGTGATCATCGCCGGTCCGGTGTTCTCGAAGTACGCCGCCCGCTGGGTGGACGTGCCCGCCCCCGACAACATGATTCCGCAGCGCGCCTCCGAGGACCTGGAGAAGCGCCCCGGCTTCGGCGCCACGCTGTTCACGGTCCTGCTGCCGGTGATCCTGATGCTGGCCAAGGCGCTGGTCGACATCGTCGTGGACGACCCGGAGAACCCGGTCCAGCGCGTCTTCGACGTCGTCGGCGCCCCGATGATCGCGCTGCTCGCCTCGGTGCTCGTCGGCATCTTCACGCTGCTGCGGCCCGCCGGGTTCTCCAAGGAGCGTGTCTCGCCGCTCGTCGAGAAGAGCCTCATGCCCATCGCGGGCATCCTGCTGATCGTCGGCGCGGGCGGCGGGTTCAAGCAGACGCTCATCGACACCGGCGTGGGCCAGATGGTCCTGGAGATCTCCGAGGACTGGTCGATCCCCGCGCTGCTGCTGGCCTGGCTGATCGCGGTGGCGATCCGGCTGGCGACCGGTTCGGCGACGGTGGCGACGGTCTCGGCGGCCGGTCTGGTCGCCCCGCTCGCGGCCGACATGTCGACGACGCACGCGGCTCTACTCGTCCTGGCCATCGGCGCCGGCTCGCTGTTCTTCAGCCATGTGAACGACGCCGGGTTCTGGATGGTGAAGGAGTACTTCGGGCTGACCGTCGGTCAGAACATCAAGACCTGGTCCGTCATGGAGACGATCATCTCGGTGGTCGCCGGCGGCATCGTCCTGCTGTTGTCCTTGGTGATCTAGGAGAGGTACGGCCATGACTGCTCACCCCCTGTTCGACATCGGCGGCCGCACGGCCCTGGTGACCGGCTCCAGCCGGGGCATCGGACTCGCCCTCGCCCGTGGTCTGGCGGAAGCCGGCTGCACGGTCGTCCTCAACGGACGCGACAAGGACCGGCTGGCCGAGGCCGCCGCCGGGCTGCCCGGCGACAAGGTGCACACGGCCGCGTTCGACGTGACCGACGGATCGTCCGTGGCGGACGGGATCGCGGAGGTCGAGGAGCGGGTGGGCCCGCTCGACATCCTCGTCAACAACGCGGGCATGCAACTGCGCGCCCCGCTGCTGGAGTTCACCGACTCGGACTGGCACCGGATCCTGGACACCAACCTGACCAGTGCCTTCCTGACCGGCCGTGAGGCGGCGCGCCGGATGACGGAACGCGGCCACGGCAAGATCATCAACATCTGCTCGCTGCAGAGCGAGGTCGTGCGGCCCGGGATCGCGCCGTACGCCGCCACCAAGGGCGCGCTGAAGATGCTCACCAAGGGCATGTGCGCGGACTGGGGCCCGAGCGGAGTGCAGGTCAACGGGCTCGGCCCGGGCTACATCGAGACCGAGCTGACCAAGCCCCTCGTCGACGACGAGGAGTTCAGCGCCTGGGTGCGGCGGCGTACCCCGGCCGGGCGCTGGGGTCGTACGCAGGACCTGGTGGGCGGGGTGCTGTTCCTCGCCTCCCCGGCCGCCGACTTCATCAGCGGTCAGATCCTGTACGTCGACGGCGGCATGACGAGCGTGCTGTGACCATGGCTGTGACCGATCAGGAGGTTTCGATGCTGGGTTGTGTGATTCACGGTCAGGACGACCTCCGGGTCGCGCAGTTGCCGGTTCCCGAGCCCGGGCCGGGGCAGGCGCTGGTCGCCGTCCGGTACGGCGGGGTGTGCGGGTCCGATCTGCACTACTGGCGGCACGGCGGCGTCGGAGACTTCCGGCTCAGGGAGCCGATGGTGCTCGGGCACGAGGTCGTCGGGACGGTGCTGGAGTACGGGGCCGGTGCCTCGGGTCCGATTCCGGGTACGGCCGTGGCCGTGCACCCGGCGACCCCGTGCGGGGTGTGCCCGGAGTGCTCGGCCGGGCGGCGGAACGTGTGCCGGGACACCAGGTATCTGGGCAGTGCGGCGCGATTCCCGCATGTGCAGGGCGGGTTCGCGGCGCAGGTGGTCGTGCCGAGTGAGCAGTTGCGGGCGTTGCCGGACGGCCTGGAGCTGCGCCGGGCCGCGCTCGCCGAGCCGCTGTCCGTCGCGCTGCACGCGGTGCGGCGGGCCGGGGACGTGGCCGGGCGGCATGTTCTGGTGACCGGTGCCGGGCCGATCGGGTGTCTGGTGGTCGCGGCGGCGAAGGCGGCGGGGGCGGCACAGGTCACTGTGACGGATCTGCTGCCCGAGGCGTTGGAGTATGCCCGGGTCGCCGGTGCGAGCACCGTTGTCCGGGCCGACGATCCCGACGATGCCGGGTGGCCCGACGAGGTGGATGTGGCGATCGAGGCGTCCGGGGTTGCCGCGGGGCTCGACGCGTGTCTGCGGCGGGTGCGGCGCGGTGGGGTTGTCGTGCAGTTGGGGATGTTGCCGCCGGGGCAGAGTCCGTTCGCCGGGAACCTTGTGGTGAGCCGGGAGATCGAGCTTCGGGGGGCGTTCCGGTTCGACACGGAGTTTGATGCGGCGTTGGAGTTGCTGGCCTTGGAGCCGGCGTTTGATGGGCTGGTGAGTGCGGTGGTTCCTGTGGGGGACGCCGAGTCTGCGTTTGCGCTGGCCGCTGATCGGAGTCGGTCTTGCAAGGTGCTGTTGGATTTTGACGTCGCGCCGTAGGGGGTTGATGTTGTCCGGGGGCTGCGGGCGCGTTGTGGTTGTTCGCGCAGTTCCCCGCGCCCCTAGGGTCGGACAACTAGCGGCGCCATAGGGGGTGCTGTCGGTCCGCCCACTCATTACTCACCGAACCCGTGCGCATGCCCTTGCGGGATTCCGGGTCGGCCAGCGCCATGCCGATGTGGCCGGCCAGGACTATGCCGATGGTGAGGGCCAGCCAGTCGTGGACGAAGGTTGCGCTGGTGCGCCAGAGCAGGGGGGTGAGGTGGGTGAACCACATCATCAGGCCGGTGGCGAGCATGACGAGGGTGGCGCCGGCGATCCAGGCCGCGTAGATCTTCTGGCCGGCGTTGAACTTGGCCGCCGGGCGGGAGGCCTGCCGTTTGTCGCGGTGCAGGGCGGCGCGCAGCCAGGTGCGGTCGTGCGGGCCGAAGCGGTTGAGCCGGCCCAGGTCGGCTCGGAAGGCGCGGGAGGCGAGGCCTGCCAGGACCGGGACGGGCAGGGCGAGGCCTGACCACTTGTGCAGGGTGACGACCAGGGCACGTCGGCCTACGAGTTCGGCGAGCTGGGGGACGTAGAGGCAGGCCGCCGTCAGTACGCAGACGCCCATCACGGCGGCCGTCGTGCGGTGGATCCAGCGCTCGGTCCGGGTGAAGCGGCTGACATCGGCCGCGGTGTCAGCTCGTGGGTGCATCGTCGCGTCCGTTCGAGCGGCCCACCCAGGCGTCGACGTCGTAGCCGCGCTCCTCCCAGTAGCCCGGCTCGACGTCGTCGGTGAGGGTGATGCCGGAGAGCCACTTGGCGGACTTGTAGAAGTACATGGGCGCCACATAGAGGCGGACCGGGCCGCCGTGGGAGTGGCTGAGGTCCTTGTCCTGCATGCGCAGGGCGACCAGGACGTCCGCGCGGCGGGCCTGGGCGAGGGTGAGGCTCTCGGAGTAGGTGCCGTCGAAGCAGGTGAAGCGGATCGCCTTCGCGGTGGGGCGTACGCCGGCCGCGTCGAGGAGCCGGGAGAGACGGACGCCTTCGAACGGCGTGTCCGGGACCCGCCAGCCGGTGACGCACTGGACGTCGCGGACCATCCGGGTCTGCGGCAGGGCCTTCAGCGCGTCCAGCGTGTAGGTCGTGGGGCGGTCGACCAGGCCGTCCACCTTCAGGCGGTAGGTGTCGTCGTTCTTGCGCGGGACGGACGAGGCGACCGAGTAGTAGCGGAAGCCGCCGCCGTTCGGGAGCAGTCCGGTCAGGCCGGTGGGGTCCTTGTCGGCGGCGCCGCCGAGGAAGCCCTCCAGGCCGCGCTGCAGCTTGGGCGCGGCGACGACGCCCAGGGCGCCCAGGCCGAGAGTGCCGAGGAAGACGCGGCGGCCGATCGGGGTGCCCCGCTCCTCGGGGTGTCCGTCGTTCACGCCGTCTTGTACGTCCTCGTGCACGCCCCTATTCACGTCCTCGTGCGCGTTCTCGTTCACGTTCTCATTCGAACACCCGCGGCCCCGGCAGGACAGGGATCGCGGGTGCTCGTCAGAGTTCCGTAACCACTTCTTACGCGGGCACCCTCAGGACGAGGCCGCCTTGTCCAACTGGAACGCCTCGTTGCCGAGCCCGATCCGGGCGTGCTTCTCGGGGGCGCGGGCGCGCAGCACCAGGCCCAGGACCAGACCGGCGGCCAGAGCGAGGCCGATGACGCCGGGCAGCACCCAGCTCAGCGAGGAGTCCGGGCCGGCGCCGACCAGCACCTCGAAGTCCTTCACCGTGTAGCCGGCGATCACGAGCAGGGCGAGGCCCGACAGCGTGGCGGTGACCAGCCGCCAGGCCTGGGCGCCGGCGGCGCCGCGGCGGACGAAGAAGACGATGACCGACAGGGAGGCCGCCGCCATCAGCAGGATCACGCCGAGGGCGCCGATGTTGCCGAGCCAGGTGAACAGCTGCAGAACGGGCGCGGTCGGGTCGCCGACCGGCTTGTCGTCGGCGATCGCGAAGGCGACCACGACCACCACGGCCACGACGGTCTGCAGCAGCGAGCCGGTGCCGGGGGCTCCGCTGGTGCCGCTGGTGCGGCCGAAGGCGGCGGGCAGCAGGCCCTCGCGGCCCATGGCGAAGGCGTACCGGGCGACGACGTTGTGGAAGCTGAGCAGGGCGGCGAACATGCCGGTGACGAACAGGACGTGCAGGACGTCGGTGAAGGTGCCGCCGAGGCGGGACTCGGTGAGGAAGAACAGCAGTCCGGCGCTCTGCTTCTGGGCCGTGCCGACGATCGCGGAGGGGCCGGTGGCGACGGTGAGGGCCCAGCTGCTCAGCGCGAAGAAGACGGCGACCCCGCCGACGGCGAAGAACATCACGCGCGGCACCAGGACGTGCGGGCGGCTGGTCTCCTCGGCGTAGACGGGGGCCTGCTCGAAGCCGAGGAACGCGGCGATGCAGAAGCACAGCGCGGTGCCGACGCCCGCGCCGGTGAGCGTGTCGGGGTTGAAGGCGTGCAGCGACAGGCCTTCCTTGCCGGGGTCGGCGAGGGCGGCGACGTCGAAGATCACGACGAGGAGCACCTCGATGACCAGCAGCACGCCGAGCACGCGCGCGTTGACGTCGATCTTGAGCCAGCCGAGCAGTCCGACGGCTAGGGCGGCCACGAGGGCCGGTATCCACCAGGCGATCTCCACGTCGGCGTACGTGGCGAGGAGCCCGGAGACCTCGAAGCCGAAGATGCCGTAGATGCCGATCTGGAGCGCGTTGTAGGCGACGAGGGCGACCAGGGCGGCGCCCGCGCCGGCGGTGCCGCCGAGGCCGCGGGAGATGTACGCGTAGAAGGCGCCCGCGTTGTGGACGTGGCGGCTCATCTCGGCGTAGCCCACGCTGAACAGGACCAGGACGACGCCGAGGACGACGAAGAGCAGCGGCTGGCCGACGATGCCCATCACCGCGAATGTAGTGGGCATGACACCAGCGACCACCATGAGCGGGGCGGTCGCCGCGAGGACGGATAGCAGCAGTCCCCCGGTGCCGAGGCGGTCGGCGCGCAGGGCGCGCTCCTGCCCCTTGAACGTACTGATGCCGCCGCCGGCGGCGGACGTGCTCGTACTCGAACTGTCCGTGGTCATCGGGAGAGCGTCCTCACTTCTGGGATGGCGGGGGGTCAGGCCGTGCCGAGCGCGCCGGCGCGGGCGGCGGCGAAGGCGGTGTGCGGGTCACGGTCCGGGTACGACCAGGGCGCCGGGGTGGCGTACCGGCCGATCCGGTGGAACAGGGCGGCGGCCTCGGCGCCCCGCCCCTCGCAGAACTTGGCGTGGGCGAGGAAGTTCAGGTCGATCAGCCGGCGCGGATGGCCCTCCAGCTCCCACTCCAGCCACCAGTCGAAGGCGGCCTTCATCACCTGCCGGGCGCGGCGGCCGGCCCAGTGGCCCGAGGCGGCCGGATCGGCGGGCTCGTACCCGGCGGCCGCCAGGACGCGGTAGCGCTCGGCGTGTGCGACGACGGGCAGGATCGCGAGCGGGGAGTCGGCCGGTGCCTGTTCGGCGGCCCAGTTGGCGAAGTCGTAGACCTCGTGCAGCGGGTCCGGGCCGGCCTCGGTGCGGCGGGCGGCGAGCCGGGCGACCATCAGGTGGTGGGCGTGGTGGTGGTCGGCGTACCGGCCGCGGACCGCCTCGAAGCGCCGGACCACCTCCAGGTCGGTGCCGGTCGCGCACTCCAGCATGAGCAGGCCGAGCCAGGGGGTGGGGTCGGCCGGGGCGCGGGCGACGGCGGCCTCGCAGGCCTCGCGGGCGCGGACCGGCTTGCCCTTGCCGCGCAGGACGCGCCGGACCTCGGCGAGGGCGAGCAGCACGGAGGCGTCGGCGGACTCGGGTTCGGCGAGCAGCCACTCACGGGCCCAGGCGGCGCTGTAGGACTCGGCCGCGAGGACCGTGATGCGGTGGCCGCGGCGGTCCCAGTCGTCTCCGGTCTGGACCAGCAGGGAACGGACGTGCTGCCAGCGGCCCTGCGCCAGCGCGGCGCGCGCGGCCACGAGGTCGGCGTCGTCGAGGGCCTCGTCGAAGGCCTGCGCCGCACGTCTGCGGCCACGGCCGAGGGGAGGCGGGGGTGGGGACACCGCGGAACTTCCTCACGCGCTCTTCTTGTGTTTCGGCTCACGGCGGTCGATGGGGCGCGGGTGTGCGCAATGCCATGAACTGATCACGCACAGCCAACCCCCCGCCAATGGTTGACGTCAAGGGCCGTCTTCGCGTTACACGCGTCAAGTGGCGTTACTTGTGAGGGTTTTGTGATCAACGGGGAGCAGGAGGAGCGTGCGACCGGCATCCGATTTATCCGTTTCGCCCTTTGTGACGTACGTCATAGCGTTAGCCGGATTCGCCCCGGAGGATGGCAGGACGTACGGGCGCGCCGGGCGGAGCCGGCCGGTACAGTCGGCCCTTACGCAACCGTGACCCGACCTGACGATCGAGGTACACCGCGTGTCGGTTCTAGTTCTCGTGCTCGCCCTGAGCGCCGCCTGCTGTCTTGGCTTCGGCTTCGTTCTGCAGCAGAACGCGGCCCAGCGGGCTCCGCTGAGCGACTTTCTCTCCTTCCGACTGCTGATCGACCTGGTGAAGGTGCCGCGCTGGCTCGGCGGTATCGCGCTGATGGTGGTCGGCATGGCGCTGGGCGCCGCCGCCCTTGGGCAGGGCGAGCTGTCACTGGTGGAGCCGCTGCTGGCGACGAACCTGCTGTTCGCGCTCGGGCTCTCCCGTAGGCAGACCAAGCAGCCGCTGGGCCGCCAGGGCTGGGCGGGCCTGCTGCTGCTGGCGGGCGGAGTGACCGCGTTCATCGTGGCGGGTCAGCCACAGGGCGGCGCCGCGACGGCCGATCCGGTGCGGCAGTGGCTGATCATCGGGGCCATGGTCGGCCTCGCCCTGCTGCTCACGACACACGCAAAGCGTTCGCGGCTGAGCTCCGGACCGGTGCTGCTGGCCCTGGCCGCCGGGCTGCTGTACGGCGTGCAGGACGCGCTGACCCGGGTGAGCGGGCAGAAGTTCTCCGACGGCGGCTTCGCCGAGCTGCTGACCGGCTGGCAGCCGTACGCGGTCCTCGCGCTGGGCGTCACGGGGCTGGTCCTTGTGCAGAGCGCCTTCGAGACCGCTTCCCTGCGCAAGTCGCTGCCCGCCCTGACCGCGGCCCAGCCGCTCGCCGGGATCATCTGCGGCGTCGGCTTCCTCGGCGACCGGCTGCGGACCGACGCCGTGGCCCTGAGCTGGGAGGCGGGCGGTCTGCTGGCCGTGGTCGCCGGGATCGTGCTCCTGGGGCTGCATCCGGCGATGCCGCACGGGCTGGCGAAGCGGGCCCACGTGGGGAAGCCGCAGGCACAGCCGCAACCGCAGCCGCAGCCGCAGCCGCAGTGATTCCGGCGCCGCTCACTGCTTGGATGAGGGCATGAGCGCTGCTGACGAGATCCTCGACATCGTCGACGAGAACGACCAGGTCATCGGGCAGTCGCCCCGAGGCGAGGTCTATGCCGAGGGTCTGCGGCACCGCTGCGTGTTCATCCAGGCCCGGGACGCCGAAGGGCGTCTCTTCGTGCACCGGCGGACACCGACCAAGCTGGTCTTCCCCTCCCTCTACGACATGTTCGTCGGCGGTGTGGTCGGAGCGGGCGAGGCCTACGACACGGCGGCCCTGCGCGAGGCCGAGGAGGAACTGGGCGTGACCGGCCTGCCGGACCCGCGGTACCTCTTCAAGTTCCTCTACGAGGACGGCAGCGGCCGGAGCTGGTGGTCGGCGGTGTACGAGGTCCGCTGCGAGCTGCCTGTACAGCCGCAGGTCGAGGAGGTGGCCTGGCACGACTTCCTGCCCGACGACGAGGTGGAGCGGCGCCTCGGGGACTGGGAGTGGGTGCCGGACGGGCTGGCGGCGTACGAGCGGCTGAAGGCGTTCCGGTCGATGGGCTGAGGGCGCCTGGGCTGAGGGCCGCATGGGCTGAGGGCGCCTGGGGCTGAGAGGCCCCGGACCCGCAGCGCCCGGTGAGGACCTCCCGGGTAGGGTCGCGCACGTGATCGAGTTCGTACGGAACGTCCGCTTGTGGTTCGCGCCCGCCGAGGTCCGGCAGGACGGCGAGACGCCCGACTACCGGTTCTCGCTGGCGAACGAACGCACCTTCCTGGCCTGGCTGCGCACCGCGCTCGCGCTGATCGGGGGCGGTTTCGCCGTGGACCAGTTCCTGCCGGACCTGCGCTGGGGCTGGCGGGTGGGGCTGGCGCTCGCGCTGCTCGCGGCGGGGGTGCTGTGCTCGCTGCGGGCGGTCAACCACTGGATGCGCTGCGAGCGGGCCATGCGCCGGGGCGAGGATCTGCCGGTGTCCCGGTTCCCGGCGCTGCTGAGCCTCGTCGTCGCGGTCGTCGCCGTCGCGATGGTGCTTGTGGTGCTCGTGGGGTGGGAGGGGTGAGCGTATCCACGAGCGCGTCTCAGCCCGCTGACCGCGACCCCGGGCTCCAGCCCGAGCGGACCCGGCTCGCGTGGCGGCGTACGACGCTCTCGGGCACGGTCTCCGCCGTGCTCGCCGTGAAGACCGCGCTGCACGGCGGCGCGTCGGTGGCCGGGGTCGTCGCGTGCGCCCTGTGCTGTGTCCTGTGGCTGGGATTCCTCGGCGTCGCCCACCGCCGTATCCGCACCCTCTCCGCCCCCGGCAGCCCCGCGGCGTTCGCGCCCCGGCACGCCACGGCCGCGGTGCTGTGCACGGTGGCGATGGCGGTGTGCGGGGCCGCCCTCGTTCTCTGAGGCCCCCGGTCCTCAACGGCCGGCGGGGGCTACGCGCCCTCCGTCTCCCAGTCCACCGTCACGACGATCTTTCCGCGGGTCCGGCCCTCCTGGTTCAGCAGATGCGCGTCCGCCGCCCGCTCCAGCGGGAACGTCTCGGAGACGTGCACGCTCACCACGCCCTGTTCCGCCAGCTCGGACAGCCGCTGGAGGTCCTCGGCGTCGGGGCGTACGAAGTAGTAGCGGCCGCCGTAGTTCACGACGTCGCCGTCGGCGATCGACACCAGGCGGCCCTCGGGTGCCAGCAGATTCGCCGAGACCTTCAGCGTGTCACCGCCGACCGTGTCGAACACCGCGTCCACACCCTCGGGCGCCAGCCCCCGCACCCGTTCGCCCAGTCCCTCGCCGTACATCACCGGCTCGCCTCCGAGGCCCCGCACGAAGTCGTGGTTGGGCTCGCTCGCCGTGCCGATCACCCGGGCGCCGAGGTGGGTGCCGAGCTGTACGGCGATCGAGCCGACGCCGCCGGCCGCGGCGTGCACCAGGACGGTCTCGCCCCGCTGCACCTGGAGCACCTTGAGCAGCACCTGGTAGGCGGTGAGCCCGACCAGCGGGAGTCCGGCCGCCTCCTCGAAGGAGAGGTTGCGCGGCTTGCGGGCGAGGGTGCGC
Source organism: Streptomyces sp. NPDC056948 (assembly GCF_042674225.1). NCBI lineage: Bacteria > Bacillati > Actinomycetota > Actinomycetes > Kitasatosporales > Streptomycetaceae > Streptomyces > Streptomyces sp. NPDC056948. The sequence goes on along the minus strand of NZ_JBHUQX010000092.1, from coordinate 7,925 downwards.
AGGGGGGCGGCCACGTACTCGGCGAAGGTGCCCCGGGAGAGGAAGTCCTCGCGCACGTACCCGATGACCTCGTCCCCGACGTCGTACTCGGAGACGGCCACGCCGGGCCGTACGACGACGCCCGAGACGTCCCAGCCGGGCACCACGGGGAAGGCGGGTTCGAGGATGGCGTCGAGGTAGCCCTCGCGGGCCTTCCAGTCGACGGGGTTCACGGACGCCGCCCGCACCTTGACCAGCACCGCGTCGGGGCCGACCTTGGGATCGCGGACCTCCCCGAACGCCAGCACCTCGGGTCCGCCGTACCGTGAGTAGCTGATGGCCTTCATGGCTCCGACCTTCCGGGCTCCCCGCGCGGCACGCAAGCCGGATGGCCTGAACGAAGCGGTCCAGGGGCCTTCTGATGGGCCTCCCGGCGTCTCGCGTGAGGAGCCGTCGGCCTATCGTGGCTCCGATCACGTTTCGGCCCCCCTCTGGACGACATACCGACCGGTCGGCATCATGAGTCGGGAACCGTCCATCTGCCCGTAGGAGCGACGCATGAGCCCCGACCACCCGCCCGGACTCGATCTCGACCGGCTGCGCGGCCTGCTCGACCGGGAGCGCCCCGGCCTGGTGAACGGTCCGCTGTCCGGCCGGCTGATCGAGGGCGGACGGTCGAACCTCACGTACGCGGTCTCCGACGGCACCGCGCGCTGGGTCGTACGGCGCCCTCCGCTCGGCCATGTGCTGGCCACCGCGCACGACATGAAGCGCGAGCACCGGGTGATCAGCGGGCTGTATCCGACCGCCGTGCCGGTTCCGCGGCCGGTGCTGCTGTGCGAGGACGAGGAGGTGCTCGGGTCGCCCTTCTACGTCATGGAGTTCGTCGAGGGCACCCCCTATCGCACCGCCGACCAGCTCGTGCCGCTCGGTCCGGAGCGGACCCGGGGCGCGGTGCTGAACCTGGTGGACACGCTGGTGGAGCTGCACGCGGTGGACCCGGGCGAGGCGGGCCTCGCGGACTTCGGCCGGCCCGAGGGCTTCCTGGACCGGCAGCTACGGCGCTGGGGCAAGCAGCTCGACGCCTCCCGCAACCGCGATCTGGACGGTATCGACGAGCTGCACGCCGCGCTCGGCCGGGACCTGCCCCGCTCCCCCGCCCCGGCCGTCGTGCACGGCGACTACCGGCTCGACAACGTGCTGATCGGCGAGGACGACACCATCCGGGCGATCCTCGACTGGGAGATGTCGACGCTGGGCGACCCGCTCACCGACCTCGGTCTGCTGGTGATGTACAGCATGCCGCTGGGCATGCCCGAGTCCCCCGTCTCCACGACCGCCGAGGCCCCCGGGCATCCGGCGCCTTCCGAACTCATCGAGCGGTACGCCGCGCGCTCGGGGCGCGACGTCTCCGCGGTCTCCTGGTACACGGCGTTCGCCTGGTTCAAGCTCGCCGTGATCCTCGAGGGCATCCACTACCGCTACACGCTCGGCCAGACGGTCGGACGCGGGTTCGACCGCATCGGCGACCTCGTGCCCGTCTTCGTCCGGCACGGGCTGACCACGCTTCACGAGGGCCTTCAGGAGGGCTGATCCGTATGGACTTCGCGTTCGACGCACGCACCGAGGAGCTGCGCGCCAAGCTGCTCACCTTCATGGACGAGCACGTCTATCCGGCCGAGGCGGTCGCGGACGAGCAGCGCGCCGGGCTCGCCTCGCCGTGGGAGACGGTGCCCGTGGTGGAGGAGCTGAAGGCCGAGGCGCGCAGGCAGGGCCTGTGGAACCTCTTCCTGCCGGACTCCGAGTACGGGGCCGGACTCACCAATCTGCAGTACGCGCCGCTCGCCGAGATCATGGGCCGGTCCCCGCAACTGGCGCCGACGGTGACCAACTGCGCGGCGCCCGACACCGGGAACATGGAGGTGCTGACCCAGTTCGGTGACGAGCAGCAGCAGAAGCAGTGGCTGGAGCCGCTGCTGGCGGGTGAGATCCGCTCGGCGTTCGCGATGACCGAGCCGGAGGTGGCTTCCTCGGACGCCACCAACATCACCACGCACATCGAGCGGGATGGCGACGAGTACGTCATCACCGGCCGCAAGTGGTACATCTCCGGGGCGATGCACCCCGACTGCAAGATCTTCATCGTGATGGGCAAGACGGACCCGGACGGGGACGACATCCGTCGTCAGCAGTCCATGGTGCTGGTCCCCCGCGACACCCCGGGCGTGACCGTCAAGCGCGCGATGCGGGTCTTCGGCTACGAGGACCACTACCACGGCGGCCACGCCGAGGTGATCTTCGACCAGGCGCGCGTGCCGGCGTCGAACCTGATCGGCGAGGAGGGCGGCGGCTTCGCCATAGCGCAGGCCCGGCTCGGTCCCGGCCGGATCCACCACTGCATGCGGCTGATCGGCATGGCGGAGCGGGCGATCGAGCTGATGTGCCGGCGGGCGACGTCCCGTACGGCATTCGGCAAGGCGCTGGCGCAGCAGGGTGTGGTGCACAACTGGATCGCGGACGCGCGGGTGACGGTCGAGCAGTTGCGGCTGCTGGTGCTGAAGACGGCGTGGCTGATGGACACGGTCGGGAACAAGGGGGCCCACGCCGAGATCCAGTCGATCAAGATCGCTACGCCTCGTGCGGTGGTGGACATCCTCGACCGGGCGATCCAGTTGCACGGTGCGGGGGGTGTCAGTCAGGACTTCCCGCTGGCGGAGCTGTACGCCGGGGCGCGGACGCTGATGATCGCGGACGGGCCTGACGAGGTGCATCAGCGGTCGCTGGCTCGGCGGGAGTTGAAGAAGTACGTGTAGGTGGTGCGGGCGGTGGGGGTTTCTTCGCCCCCGCCGCCCCTACCCGTCCCATCCCCAGGGGGCTCTGCCCCCCTGGACCCCCGGTCGGCCCGGACGGCCTCGTCCTCAAGCGCCGGACGGGCTGAGGGGGCGAGCCCGGCTTCTTGGCTGACCGTGTCGGGTGGTGGGCACGGGCCGTTACGGGCGCAGTGCCCGCATCAGCAGGTCGGCCAGGTGGTCTGCCACCTGCTGGGGCGACATGGGACCATCCGGGCGGTACCACGTCGACAGGTGGTGGACCGAGCCGAAGTGGTAGTCGACGACCAGGTCCGCCGGGGTCGTCCTGGAGAAGATGCCCGCCTCCTGGCCCTCCTCGACCAGCGCGCGGAAGCGCTCGTGGTAGCGGCGGCGCTCGGAGCGGACCTGCTTGTTCTTCTCAGGGCTGAGATGGTGCATCGACCGCCAGAAGATCATCGCGTCGTCGAGGTTGTCGATGGTCGTCACCACGACGTCCGCGGCCGCGGACCGCAGCCGCTTCTCCACCGGCTCGTCCGCGCCCGCGACGGCGTCCAGCCGCTCCTGCTGGATGCGCAGCACACGCGCGTACACCTCGTGCAGAAGGTCGTCCTTCGAGCCGAAGTAGTGGTACAGCGCCCCCTTGGTGACGCCGGCCGCCTCGACGATCTCCTGCACCGAGGTGCGGTCGTAGCCCTGCTCCGCGAAGAGCCGGGTGGCGGCGGCCAGGAGCCGCTGAGGCACGGGGATGCCGTCCGAGTCCGTCGTCCTGGGCACTGCCGCCACCTGCCTTTCCGTACTGCTGGTCAATTGCCTTGCGTCCGGGAACGCAGTTCCCGACGGAGGATCTTCCCACTGGCCGTCTTCGGCAAGTCGGGCAGGATCTCCACCTGGCGCGGGTACTTGTAAGCGGCCAGTCTCTCCTTGCAGTAGGCGGCGAGTGCATCCGGGTCCGTCTCGGCGTCCGGACGCAGGCTGATGTACGCCTTGACGGTCTCCCCGCGATAGCCGTCGGGCACCCCGACGACAGCGGCCTCGCGCACCGCCGGGTGCGTGTAGAGCACGTCCTCGACCTCGCGCGGCCACACCTTGAAGCCGGACGCGTTGATCATGTCCTTCTTGCGGTCCACGACGTACAGCCAGCCCTGCTCGTCCATGAAGCCGATGTCGCCGGTGCGCAGTTCGGCTCCGGGGAACGTCTCGGCGGTGGCGTCGGCGCGCCGCCAGTAGCCGGGCACGACCTGCGGGCCGCGTACGGCGATCTCGCCCTGCTCCCCGAAGGGCACCTCGTCGCCGTTGTCGTCGACGATCCGTACGACCGTGTCGGGGCCGGGCAGGCCCACGGCGAGCGTCCCGGAAGCGGGGTCGACGGGCGCCTCCAGACCGGGCGGCACGGAGGCGCAGGGCGCGGTGCACTCGGTCAGCCCGTAGCCGTTGCGGATGTACGGCCCGAAGCCCGCCCGGAACTTCTCCACCAGCGCGGGCGGCAGCGGGGCGCCGCCGGAGGAGATCACCCGGAAGGAGGAGAAGTGGTCACGGGTGACGGAGGGGTGGGCGGCCAGCGCCATGAAGGCCGTGGAGGGGCCGACCGTATAGTGCGGCGCGTGCTCGGCGAACGCGTCCAGCACCGTGCCCGCCTCGAAGCGGTAGGCCAGCACGAGCGTGCCCCCGCTGTTCAGACAGGCGCCGAACTGGCAGACCATGCCCGTGATGTGGAACAGGGGCGCCATCGCGAAGTACACGGGCCGCTCGGGCAGTCCCAGGCCGGTCCGCTGCCGCTCGGCGTTGTACATGATGTTGCCGTGCGTGTTGGTGGCGCCCTTGGGCGTGCCGCTCGTGCCGGAGGTGTAGCTGATCAGCGCGATGTCGGAGGGCCCGGGCGCACGGTCCGCCGGTGCCTTGTTCCCGGCTCGCGCCACCGTCACCAGATCATCGGCGTCCGGGGCCTGCGGCAGCCGCTCGAAGGTCAGCACGCGCGCGTCGTCACGCGTCTGGAAGTCCAGCTCGCACCCGGTGAGCACGATCCGCACGGACGAGTCCGCCGCCGTCTCGCGCAGATACGACTCCCACGCCCGGTCCGAGCAGATCAGCGCGGCCACCTCGCCGTCCCGCAGGACGTGGGCCACCTCGCCCGACTTGTACATCGGGTTGACGGGCACGACGACCGCGCCCGCCTTCCACGCGCCGAGCACGGCGAGCACGAAGTGCGGGGAGTTCTGGAGGAGCACCGCGACCCGGTCGCCGCGCTCCAGGCCGCGTGCCGCGAGGTGCCCGGCGACGGAGTCGCTGAGCTCGTCGACCTCCCGGTAGGTCAGACGGCCGTCGAAGTAGGCCAGGCAGTCGGTGTCCGGGGTCTCGGCCACCACTCGCCGCAGGGCGTGCACGAGGGAGCCGGCGGGGCTTATCGGGCCCTTCTGGGCCTCGTCGAGCAGGTCCAGCCAGGGTTTGGCCGCGTAGCGGGACTCGGTCACCGGGTCTCCTCCCACTGCTGCTGGATGCGGTTCATGCCGGTCAGCCATCGGTCGGGGTCACCGGCCCGGGCCTGATAGTAGGCGGCGACCTCCGGGTGCGGCAGGATCAGGAACCGGTCCTCCTCGATGCCCTTGACCAGGGCGTCCGCGACGGCCTCCGGCTCGATCGCGGTCGGCTGCAGCACCAGGTCGCCCGCGCTGCCGGTGGCGGCGAGCATGTCGGTGCGGACGCCCTGCGGGCAGATGGCGTGGACCTTCACGCCGCGGTGCCGGTAGGTCAGCGACAGCCACTCGGCGTAGGCGAGGGCGCCGTGCTTGGTGACGGCGTAGGGGCCGGCGCCGATCATGGTGAGCAGCCCGGCGGCGGACACGGTGGACACGAACCGGCCGCTGCCGCGCTCCAGCCAGGCGGGCAGCAGCTCCTCAGCGGCCCGGACGTGGGCCATGACGTTCACGTCCCAGGACGTAGCCCACGCCTTCTCGTCCAGCGCCTGACCGGAATCGACGCCGTCGAAGGCGACACCGGCGTTGGCGCAGTACACATCGACGGTCCCACCGAGCGCGTCCCGGGCGTCCCCGACGATCGCCGAGGCATCACCGGGTACGGCGATCCCGCCGACCTCGTCCGCGATGTGCTCGGCCCGCTCGGCGTCCAGGTCATTGACGACGACCCGGGCCCCCTCGGCGGCGAAGCGCCGGGCGAGCGCGGCTCCGATACCGCCACCGGCCCCCGTGACAACGACTCCAGCCCCTTGAAAGGCTCCCACCATCGGTCTCCTTAGACGCGGCTCAGCAATGGCGCCAGACTAACCGGTCGGTATGTTTCAAGGAAGGGGCAACCGCAACACCCTTAGGGGCGCGGGGCTGTGCCGATTTGCGGCTCCGCCGCGTGAGCGCGACCAGCCACAAAGAAGCGGCACAAAACGGACCACGGAGGTCACCGCATGCGCCCTTCCAGACGAGCCGTACTCACCACCGCCACGGCGGCAGCCGTATCAGCCGCATCCACCGCGTCCGCCGCCCAGCGCCACAGGCAACTGCGCACCGGCTTCGAACGACTCGCCCACGACGGCTACGCCCTGCTCGACGGCCAGAAGGCCGGCATCGTCACCAACCCCACCGGCATCACCCGCGACGCCCGCCACATCGTCGACGTCATGCACGAGGACGACCGCGTCGACCTCACCGCCGTCTTCGGCCCCGAGCACGGCTTCCGGGGCACCGCCCAGGCCGGCGGCTCCGAGGGCCGCTACGACGACCCGGCGACCGGCCTGCCCGTCTACGACACGTACCTCAAGAGCGGCCGGCCCCTCGCCGACATCTTCACCGCGTCCGGCGTGGACACGGTCGTCTTCGACATCCAGGACGTCGGCGCCCGCTTCTACACGTACATCTGGACCCTGTACGACTGCATGGAGGCCGCACAGCTCGCCGGCAAGCGGTTCGTGGTCCTGGACCGGCCCAACCCGGTGACCGGGCGGGCGGCGCTGGGGCCCGTGCTGCACAAGGAGTTCGCCACGTTCGTCGGGCGGCAGCCCGTCTCCCAGGCCCACGGGATGACCGTCGCCGAGCTGGCGCGGTTGTTCAACGGCGAGTTCCTGACCGACCCCGTGCCGCTGGAGACCGTGACGATGTCGGGCTGGAAGCGCTCGGAGTTCTACGACGCCTCCGGCCTGCCCTGGGTGCCGCCGAGCCCGAACATGCCGACGCCGGAGACGGCCCTGGTGTACTCGGGGACGTGTCTGTTCGAGGGCACGAACCTGTCGGAGGGGCGCGGCACGACCCGTCCGTTCGAGCTGCTGGGCGCGGAGGGCGTCGACCGGCGCTGGGCGGCCGAGGCGAACGGACTCGGGCTGCCCGGCGTGCGGTTCAGGGAGGCGTACTTCGCGCCCACCTTCTCGAAGTTCCAGGGCAAGACGATCGGCGGCGTACAGGTCCATGTGCACGACCGGGCCGCGTTCGACCCCGTGCGCACGGGAATCGCCCTGCTCGTGACCGCCAAGCGGGTCTGGAGCGGTTTCGCCTGGCGCCCCGACAACTGGATCGACAAGCTCACCGGCTCCACGCGCGTGCGCACGATGATCGACGCGGGCGCGGACACCGACGAGGTCGTGGCGGGGTGGCAGCGGGACCTGGCGGCGTTCCGGCGGATGCGACGGGAGTACCTCGTCTACCGCTGAGCAAGGCATACGGCCCCCGATGCGCCCGTGACGTATGGCCAAGTCGCCCCGTTGGCAGGACGATGCGCCCAGATCGTGGCGTCACCCGGGGGCTAGGGGGCCTGTCATGGCGGATCCGGCGATGAGTGTGGCTCCCTACTGGGAGCTGACCTTCGACGCGGACGGGGACCCGGCGGGCCGCCAGCGGGACCGGTTGCTCGCCGGGGTGACCGAACGGAAGGTGCGCGACCTGATCGTCTTCGCGCACGGCTGGAACAACGACCGCTCGGGCGCGAACCGGCTCTACGACCGTTTCTTCGCGCCCGTCCCGCGGCTCGCCCCGGCGGCCCGGGTCGGATACGTCGGGGTGCTCTGGCCGGCGATGCGGTTCTCCGACGAACCGATCCCGGACCTGCCGCGGGCCGTGGCGGCCGAGGCCCCCGGGCGTCCCGTGCTCGACAAGGACACGCGGCACGCGCTGCTGGAGACCTTCCCGGGCCGGGCCATCC
>NZ_JBHUQX010000091.1:0-24425 GCF_042674225.1 Streptomyces sp. NPDC056948 | reverse complement strand
TGTCAGCATCGCGAGCCGGGCCGACCGTGCCCGTGCCCGGGACCCGGGATCGGAGAGGAGCCCCCGGCACGCCTCGGCGATGCCGGCCGCGCCGCGGTCCGTGATGTGACGGCCGAGCCCCAGCTCCGCCACCCGGTCCGCGTTCGCGGGCTGGTCCCCGAAGTGCGGCAGCACCGCGAGCGGTGTGCCGGTGCGCATGGCCTCGCGGATGCTGTTGAAGCCGCCGTGGGTGACGAACAGGTCGACCGACTCCAGCAGCAGCGGCTGCGGCACCCGCTCGGTGACATGGACGTGCCCGGGGAGCCCCTCGGTGTCCACCGGAATACCGGACGTCGACACGACCACCGTGCAGTCGTCCAGCTCGGCCGCCGCCCTGACGATCGCGTCCAGGCTCTCGGTGGGGTCCGGCAGCTTCACGGGCAGAGACATCTCCCGGTCCGCCATGCGCTCCCGCATCACCGGCAGGGCCGTGCCGATCGCCGCGTACACCAGGGGCCGGTCCGTGGGCAGCCGGGCGAGCCACTCCGGCAGCACGCCGCCCCGCTCGACGTCCACCGTCTGCCGGTAGGCCCACGCCTTGTGCAGATGCCGGGCGAAGGAGAAGGCGGGCGGCACATAGTCGACGCGGCCGTGCGGCACGAGGGACAGCGGGTCGTCCAGCACGGGCAGCCCCAGCTCCTCGCGCCGCTCGTTGAGCTGCGGCAGCACCTCGGCGGGATCCAGGATGTTGCTGAACCCCGAAGGCGTCGGCAACTGCGGTACGCCCAGCAGCTCGGCGGTCAGCACCGCACCCATGTCCATGCCGTCCCGCAGGATCACATCCGGCCGGAAGTCCCGGGCGAGGGGGAGCAGGATGTCCAGGTGCGGCTTGACTCCCTGCCCGGCCAAGTGGCGCATCAGCAGCCGGGTCAGTGCGGCCGTCGGCTCCGTGAGGTCCGCGGGCTCCTGGAGCTCGGCGAGGTACGGGCCCATCGCGGCGAGCGGATCGAACTCCGGCAGCGCGGCGTTCACTTGTACGTCGTCGTCACGGAAGACGGGGGCGAGGGCTTCGGTGGTGACCACCAGCACCTGATGCCCGGCCTTGGAGAGGGCGCGCAACAGCGGCAGTTGAGCACGGCCGTGGGAGGGACTGCCGAGCGTGGTGCACAGAACCCGCATGGGGTGAGCCTTTCTCTTCGGGATTCTTCTTCGGCGGCAGAGAGGTGAGGGCAGGGGGCGCGGGCCGCCCCGCCCCGATGTCACGCCACCCGCGTCGGCGCCTCGGCGCGCCCGATGCCCTGCCAGCTCAGTCCGGCCCGCGCGAGGCGGTCCGCGTCCAGCAGGTTGCGGAAGTCGTGGACCTCGTGGCCGGCCATGCGCGCGGCGATCGCCGCCCAGTCGAGGTCACGCAGCTCCGGCCACTCGGTGAGGACGAGACAGGCCGCCGCCCCGTCCGCCGCCCGCACCGGGTCGTCGGCGAGCTCGACCAGATCGCTCAGGTCGGGCCGCTCCTCGCGCAACGCCGGGTCGTACGCCGTGAGTTCGGCGCCCCGCTCGCGCAGCAGCCGGGCGACGGAGAGCGCGGGGGAGTCGCGCAGATCGGAGGTGCCGGCCTTGAAGGTCAGGCCGTACAGGGCGAGCCGTACGCCGTGCAGCGAACCGTCCGCGGCGCGCCCGCACGCGGCGGCGACCCGATCGACGAGCTGCCGCTGGTGGGCGACGTTGGTCTCGATGGTGGCGCGCAGCAGGGGGAAGTCGACCCCGGCCAGATCGCACACGGTGAGCAGGGCGTGGGTGTCCTTGGGCAGACAGGAACCGCCCCAGCCGGGCCCGGGCCGCAGGAACGCGGAGCCGATCCGCGGGTCCCGGCCTATGCCCTCGGTGACATCGGCGATGTCGGCGCCGAAGCGTTCGCAGACGGTGGCGAGGTTGTTGGCGAAGGACAGCTTCATCGCGAGGAAGAAGTTCGCCGCGTACTTGGTCAGTTCGGCGCTGGCCGCGTCGGTGAGCACCAGCGGCGCGTCCAGTTCGGCATACAGCTCGGCCACGCGCCGGGCGGTGTCCCGGTCGGCGGCGCCGATGACGATCCGGTCGGGGTGCAGGAAGTCCTGGACGGCGCGGCCCTCGCGCAGGAACTCCGGGTTGCTCACCACGGCCACGTCGTCCCGGCCGAGCAGCGCGGCCACGCGCTCGCACGTACCGACGGGCACCGTCGACTTGTTGACGACGACACAGCCGGGCGGCAGTACATCGCGGATCTGCGCGGCCACGGCCTCCACGGCGGCGAGATCGGCCGCGCCGCCCGCCCCCATGGGCGTGGGCAGGCACAGGAACACCACCTCCGCCTCGGCGACGGCGGCCGCGGTGTCGCCCGTGAACTCGAGCCGGGCCGCGTCCAGGGCGTCCCGGACGGTCTCGGGCAGACCGGGCTCCAGGATGTCCACCCGGGCCTCGCGCAGCCGCTCGACCTTGTGCGGGTCGGCGTCCGCGCACACCACGCGGTGCCCGAGAGAGGCCAGACAGGCGCCGGTTGTCAGTCCGACGTAGCCGGTTCCGATGACGGCGACGCGACGAGCAGGCACAGAAGATCACCTTTTCCGGTCGGTGGGGGTGCCCGCGTGCGACGGCTTCGGAGCGTGCGCCGTCGCGTCCTGCGGGCAGACCTGGAAGGGCCGACTCCGTCGTACGGCCCGGGAACAGCGAGGACTCAAGTCACCAATCGTTGACCCGAGTCAGGTATGGCATGTGGCAAGAACGTAAGTCAACGATTGATGACATCGGTCGGTGACTTTGAGACAGCCGCCGCAGACTGGAACATGGGCGGATGGCCGAAGGGCCGTGGACCACGGAGGTGCGGTACGTGACCGGAGCACACAAGGGCGAGGCGTCGAAGGCGGAGGCCTGCCGGGGCGCCCACAAACGCTCGGCGTCGGGAACGCGTACCGCGCTGCGGGCCGCCGCGGCCTTCCGCTTCGGCAAGTACGGCTACGAGGGCACCAGCGTGCGCGACATCGCGGGCGACGTCGGTGTGGACGCCGCCCTCGTCTACCGCTACTTCGGCTCGAAAGAAGCGCTGTTCAACGACGTGTCGGGTACGGGCAAGATATTCGAGCCGCTGCTGGAAGAGCCGGTCGAGGCGATACCCGACTGGTTCTGCGCGCTGCTCATGGGCCCGCCGAGGGAGGGCGACTTCCCGCATCCGGTGCTGTCCGTGCTCCGGTCGTCCGGCCGGGACGAGGCGGTGGCGCGGCTGCGGGCGGACTTCACGGAGGTGTTCTCCGAGCGCCTGGCCGCCCGGCTCGGCGGCCCCGACGCGGACCTGCGGGCGGAACTCCTGGCGGCCTGGATGCTCGGCACCAGCCTGATGCGAACGGAGATCCGCCCACCCGCCCTGGCCGCGGCGCCGGACGCCACGCTGGAGCGCTACCTCCGAGCGGGCATCGAGGTTCTGCTGGGCCCGGCACCGACGGACACCGACGGAACGGCCGGAGCCGGGGACGAAGGACACGCCGTCGGCGACAACTGACCCGGGACGGCGTGGTGCGTTCCGGCGGGTTGGTTCCAGGCGCTCTTCTTGGCCTGCCCATCGGCGACCCTGCCACTCTGCTCACCTGGGCCCAGCGCGCTGACGCCGGGCCCTTCAGCACGCTCGGTCTGCTCGACCGTCTCGTCTACGACAACCCCGAACCCCTGGTCGCGCTCGCGGTCCTGGCGGGCGCCACGTCCCGCATCCGCGTCCAGACCGAGGTGTTGCTGGCTCCGCTGCGCGACACCGCGCTCCTCGCCAAGCAGGCCGCCACGTTGGACCGGATGACCGGTGGCCGCCTGAGCCTCGGTCTGGGCATCGGCGGCCGGGACGACGACCACAAGGTCACGGGCGTCGACATGCGCACCCGAGGCCGACGCCTCGACGAGCAGATGGCGGTCATGCGCCGCCTGTGGTCCGGCGAGCCGTACGGCGACGGGGTCGGCCCGATCGGTCCTGAGCCCGCCCGGCCCGGCGGGCCCGAGGTGCTCTTCGGCGGCTTCAAGCCCGCCGCGATCGAACGCGTCGCGCGCTGGGGTGACGGCTTCCTGGCCGCCGCGGCGCCCTCTTGGGCGGGCGGACTGTTCGACACCGCCCGCAGGTTCTGGAAGGAGTACGAACGCGATGGCGAACCGCGCCTCGTCGCACAGGTCAACGTCGCGCTCGGCCCGGAAGGCGTGGTCCGTGAGGCCCAGGCCAACATGCACGCGTACTACGCCTTCACCGGCATGCCTGACCGGATGGTGGCCGGAATGCTCACCACGCCGGCCGAGATCCGCGAGGCGATCGCCGGCTTCGCCGACCTCGGCGCCGACGAGGTCATGCTCTACTGCTACGGCCTCGACCCGAATCAGGTGGACCGCCTCGCCGATGTCTTGTGACAGCGGCACGTAGTGACCGGCAGGCGTCAGGCCTGCGTGCGCCGGGGCTCAGGTGGTGACCTGGGGCCGGGCGGGGCTGAGGTAGTACCCGGCGGTCCGCGTGGCGTGCGGGGCGAGCAGGTCCAGCAGTTGGTCGGCCGCGAGCTTGAGGAGGTCGCCGTCGCGCTCCGCGTGGAGGGTCTCCAGGATGAAGGCCACGTGGGTGGAGTCCTCGGTGACGCGGGTGCGGTGGGCGTCGCGGTGGTTCCAGTGCCGCGTCAGGACCCCGGCGGCATCCGCGTAGACGATCTCGCCGGGCTTGGGGTGCTCGACGGTGTCGGGTTCGCCGAGCGGGGTGAAGGACTCGGTGCCGTCCGCGGGGTGGATGCCGATGTCGCCGGAAACCTGGTCCAGGTCGAAGGCGCCGGCGGGCAGGCCGTGGCGGACCGAGACGGTGTTGTAGGAGTCGACGGCCGGGTTGATGCGCGGCAGTGTTCCCTTCTTGGCGAAGCGACGGCCGAGTGCGTCGACGCTGGGGCGGATGCGGCGGGGGTTGGTGCCGAAGGACCGGTAGGCGGTGTGCCAGGCCTCGATGCGGGGGTCGGTCTCGTCGGCCGGGTGCCAGGTGCCGGCGGCGACCTGCTGCTCCAGCTCCTCCAGTGCCGCGCTGGTGTGGGGCCAGGGCTCGCGGCCGCGCAGGCCGGTGGCGGTGACGAGGGCGATGAGGGTGCCGGGGAAGGCGTCCGCGACGGCGGGGGAAAGGTGGAAGGAGCTCATGGTCGGGCTTCCGTTTCCTGCGTAGAGGGAGGGGGTGAGGGTGTCAGGGCTTCCAGGTGCCGACGCGGTCCAGGTGGCGGCGCTGCCGGTGTGCGGCGGGCAGGTGTGAACTTGGCGAGTACGTCGGTGACATCGAGGCGCGGGCCGCGGATGCCGGAGCATCCGGCCGTAGGGCGGCCGGTCGACGGCGACGGGCGGGTGGCCGGGCAGGCCGTTGACACCGAGCTGTCCGAAGTCGTGGCCTTCGGCGACCCGGCTCTGCCATTCGGCTGCGTCGAGGGCGGCGTCCCAGGGCTGGATGAACATGCTGGTCTCCTTGCGTGTGGCGCTGCTCAGGTCAGCGCGAGGAGGCTGACGGCGACGGCGGCGGTGCCCAGGCCGACGAGCTGACCTCGGTGGATGCGCTCGGCGAGCACACCGCGCGCGAGCAGGACCGTGCCGGCCGGGTACAGGGCGACCACCACGGCGACCACGGCGAGGTCCCCGCCGCGGGCGGCGAGCAGGAACAGCAGGTTCGCCACCGAGTCGAGCACACCGGCGGCCGCGGACATCGCGTACGCGGGCCGCTCCGGGCCCAGCCTGCGGTACATCACCCCCGCCGCGGCCAGGGTGACGGCCGAGGACACCGCCCGGCCGATGATCAGCGGGGCCACCCCGCTGTCGGACGGCGCCTGGTGCAGGAAGACCAGCTGAAGGGCGATGGCGGCGCCGGCACCGAAGGCCGGCAGCAGCGCCGTCCGCGAGGGGCGCGCCGCCCCGGCGCCGTGTCCGGCGCTGACCAGGACGACCGCCAGCAGCGCCAGCGGCAGCCCCACCAGTCCGGCGACGGCCAGGTGTTCGCCCTGCAGCAGGCCCACCCCGACCGGCAGGGCGGCGGACACCACCGCGGTAACGGGCGACAGCACGTTCATCGGGCCGATCGCCAGCGTGCGGTAGAGCAGGACGAACGCGGCGGCCGAGGCGACCCCGGACGCGGCACCCCAGCCGAGGGCGCCGGCGCTGAACGAGGCGCCGAGCACCGGCCACAGCAGCAGCTCGACCACGAGAGAGGCCGGGGCCGCGATCATCACGGTACGCAGCACGTGGGCCTTACGGGCGCCGAGGCCGCCGAGGAAGTCGGCGCAGCCGTAGGCGAGTGAGCTGCCCAGGGCCAGCAGCAGAGCGATCACAGCACATCCCTTACCATTCAGTGGAACGACCAGACCGTACAACGCAACGACCGGTCGATGTCAACCAAACGACCGAGCGGTACATTGGAATGGTCGACGGTCAGGAGGGAGATCACATGGTCGAGACAGCCGCGGCCCTGCGGACGGTCGCGCACAACGTCCGGGCGGCGCGCACCCGGGCCGGCCTGTCCCTGGAGGAGCTCGGCCGCCGGGCCCAGGTGAGCAAGGGGGCCCTGGTCGCCCTGGAGAAAGCCCAGGGCAACCCCAATCTGGCCACCCTGGTCCGACTGGCCGACACGCTCGGCATCTCGGTCTCCGCCCTGATGCAGGGACCGCCCGAAGGCCGTGTCCGGGTCGTGGCCGCCGATGCCGTGGCACCCCTGTGGACCGGTGAGCGGGGCAGTGAGGCCCGGCTCATGCTGACGACCTCGGGCCCGGCCCCCGTCGAGGTCTGGCGCTGGCGCCTGGAGCCGGACGAGGAATACCCCAGCCATCCCCACCAGGCGGGAGTCGTGGAAACCGTCAGCGTCACCTCAGGCCGGATGACCCTGATCGTCGACGGCACGGAACACACCCTGGAAGCGGGACAGACCGCCACGTTCGACGGGGACGCCTCGCACACCTACCGCGGCTCCGGCGCGGGACCCTGCGACCTGATCATGACGGTCCACCTGCCGCCCGCGCCCTGAACCGCTGCCTCAGCCCGAGAGGGCCGCGCCTGAGCCCAGGTGTTCCCGCAGCCACTGCTCCGTGTTGCTCACATGAAGCAGTGCCGCCGCCTGGCCGAGGGCGGCGTCACGGGCGGCCAGGGCCTTGAAGATCGCCTCGTGCTCGGCGAGGGTCCGGCCCGCGGCCTGGGCGTCGACCAGGCCGCGCCAGATGCGGGCGCGCAGGGTGCGGCCGGAGATGCCCTCCAGCAGGGTGAGGAGGCTCTCGTTGCCCGTGGCCGAGATGACGGCGCGATGGAAGGCGGCGTCATGGGCGTTGAGCAGTTCGACATCGTCACGCGCCTCGCGCATGGCATCCAAGTGCCGCTCCACCTCGGCCAGTTGGGCGTCGGAGATCCGGGTGGCGGCCAGCGCCGTGGCGACCGGTTCGAGGAGCCGTCGTACCTCCATGAGGTCCTGGAGTGCGGCCGAGTCGCCCTGCAGCAGTTCCACCGCACCGCCGAGCCCTCCGAGGAGCAGGCTCGGCTGCAGGCTGGTCACATACGTGCCGTCGCCCCGCCGCACTTCCAGGATCCGCGCGACGGCGAGCGCCTTGACGGCTTCGCGCGCCAGATTGCGGGAAAGGCCCAACTGGGCGGCCAGGTCCGCCTCCGGAGGGAGCTTCGAACCGGGAGGCAGGGTGCCGGTCCTGATCAGCTCGCGAATCTGCTCGATGGCCTTGTCCGTCAGAGACAACGCGAACTCCTCACCAGCCGGACAGTGCCAGGAAACATACCATGTCTAGCTGATGGGTGAGCCTGGTAAATGGTGAAATGCCAGGCCTGGCACAGGGTTTGCTGGTGCTCTTCATTCCGTCGTACCCGTTGACATCCCATGACTCAGGGTCGATCTTCGTGCGTAACGTCTCCTGCCCCCCTCTCATACCAGGGATGTCTCCATGCCGAGGTCTTCGATCAACAGACGTCAGTTCCTCGCAAGCGCCACCTGCGTGGCCGCGGCGGCCGGTGCCGGAGGTGCGTTCGGTGCCGGCAGCGCGCAGGCGGTGCCCCGGACGTACACGCCCGACTGGGATTCGGTGGACCGGCACCCGCCGGCCCCGGAGTGGTTCCAGGACGCCAAGTTCGGCGTCTACTTCCACTGGGGCGCCTTCAGCGTTCCGGCCTACGACAGCGAGTGGTACCCGCGCAACATGTACGCGAGCGGCAGCAACGCGAACAAGCACCACATCGCGACCTACGGCAACCCGTCGGCGTGGCCGTTCCACAACTTCATCGACGGCGCGCCGGATCTGGCGGGCAACACCGTGGGGTTCGCGCCGAAGCTGAAGTCGGCGGGCGGGAAATTCGACCCCGACGAGTGGGCGCAGCTGTTCGTCGACGCGGGCGCCAGGTTCGCCGGCCCCGTGGCGGAGCACCATGACGGCTTCTCCATGTGGGACAGCCAGGTCAACGAGTGGAACTCGGTGGACAAGGGCCCGGGGCTGGACCTGCTGCGGATCTTCACCACGGCGATCCGCGCCAAGGGCCTCAAGCTGCTGGTGGCGATGCACCACGCCTACAACTACAACGGCTACTTCGAGCACGCGCCCGCACAGACGGACCCCAGTCTCAAGAAGCTCTACGGGCAGTTGGGCGCGACGGAGGAGAACCAGCTCTGGTACGACAAGCTCAAGGAGGTCATCGACCGGGCCGAACCCGACATCCTCTGGCAGGACTTCAAGCTGGACGCCGTCGACGAGACGCAGCGGCTGAACTTCCTGGCGTACTACTACAACCAGGCCATCGGCTGGGGCCGTGAGGTCGTCGCCACGTACAAGGACGGCATGAACGGCAAGGGCGAGGTCTTCGACTACGAGCGCGGCGGCCCGGCCGACCTCACCGCCCCGTACTGGCTGACCGACGACAGCATCTCCAGCAACAGTTGGTGCCACACCCAGAACATCGGCTACTACAGCACCCGGCAGATGCTGCACTCCTTCATCGACCGGGTCAGCAAGAACGGCAACATGCTGCTGAACATCGCGCCGATGGCCGACGGCACCGTCCCCCAGGTCCAGAAGGACATCCTGCTGGGCATCGGAGACCATCTGAAGCGCTTCGGGGAGTCGGTGTACTCGACGCGTGCGTGGACCGCGTACGGCGAGGGGCCGACGAAGATGGGCGGCGGCTCCTTCACCCGGCCCACGGCGGGCACCGCACAGGACATCCGCTTCACACGGAACAAGGCGAACACAGTCCTCTACGCCACCGTGCTCGGCTGGCCCGGCAGCTCACTGACCATCAAGACGCTGAGCTCGGACCGGATCGACCTCTCTTCGCTGACCTCGGTGAAGCTGCTCGGCTCCACCGCAGGCACCTGCACCGACCTGCCGAAGCCGACACAGAACGCCTCGGGGCTGACGGTCACCCTGCCGTCCTCGGCGCCGTACAGCGCCGAGGCCTACGTCCTGAAGCTCGCGTTCTCCGGCCGGATCCCGGGCCTGCGCCCACTGGCCGGTGCCGTCGGCTACCGGGATGTGAACCACTCCGGCGTCGCCGCCGTGCTCCCCGTCGGCGACTACACCGCGGACGAACTGACCGCGGCCGGACTGGGCACACGTACCCTCTCCTCCCTGCGGTTGGCCCCCGGCTACCAGGTCATCGGCTGGTCCGGCGACAACTTCACCGGCACCTCCTGGACGTTCACCGCCGACAACGCCGACCTTCGGGTCACCGGCGGCAACGACCGGGTCACCTCGCTCAAGGTTCAGTTCAGGCCCTCGACGTACTTCCGCATCACCAACGTCACCGACGGACTGGCCCTCGACAGCGGCGGCGACGTCGCCTCCGGGGCCGACCTCAAGCAGTGGACCTGGGACGGCAGCCAGAACCTGCAGTGGCAGGCGGTGGAGGTCGGAGGGGGCTACTACAAGCTGGTCAACCGCACCAACGGCATGGTCGCCGACGGCTGGGGCGCCACCACCGACGGTTCCGCCGCCCGGCAGGCTGCCTGGAACGGCGGAAACAACCAGCAGTGGACGATCACCCACCGGGGCGACGGCCGCTACTCCCTCGCCAACCGGACCACCGGACTGGTCCTCGACGGCGGCGGCAACGTCCCCTCGGGCTCCGTCGCCAAGCAGTGGACGTACGACAACAGCACCAACCTGCTGTGGACGTTCACGGCCCTCTGACCGCTGCCCCGCGCCGTCAGGGACGACGGCTGATCACATCGGCCAGCCTCGCCAGCCGGGACGCGCGCCGGCGCCCGGCGAGTTCCTTGCGGTCCGCACGGCTGTAGGCCAGGTACATGGACCGCACGCCCAGCCAGCGGAGCGGTTCGACCTCCCACTTCCTTGAGGTGTGGCCCACCCAGGGAAGCCGGGTGAGTTCGGTGTCGTGACCGAGGACCAGGTCGCGCAGGGTGCGGCCGGCCAGGTTGGTGGTGGTGAGCCCCTGGCCGACGTATCCGCCGGCGTGCCCGAGTCCGGTGGCCGGGTCGAAGACCGCGCTGGAGCACCAGTCCCGGGGGACGCCGAGGACGCCGCACCAGGCGTGTTCCACCCGGTGGCCGCGTGTGGCGGGGAACCTGCGGTGCAGGATCGAGGTGAGGGACCGGATGGTCGCCTCCTGCGTGGCGCCGTCGCGGTCGGTGGCCGAGCCGAAGCGGTAGGGGATGCCCCGTCCGCCGATCGCGATCCGGCCGTCGGCCGTGCGCTGGCCGTACATGTGGGAGTAGCTCTTGTCGCCGAGGGTCTCGCCCCCGCTCCAGCCGATCTCGTCCCACACCGACTGGGGCAGGGGCTCGGTGACGATCATCGAGCTGTTCATGGGGAGCCAGGTGCGCCGTTCCCCGGCCAGGGACGCGGTGTAGCCCTCGGTCGCCCGCAGGATGACGGGGGCCCGGACGACACCCCGGTCGGTGTGTGCCGCGCCGCTCTCGATCCGGGTGACGGCGGTCGACTCCCGGATCGTGACGCCGAGGGACTCGACGACGTCGGCCAGGCCGCGGACGTAGCGGGCCGGCTGCATCCGGGCGCAGTGCGGGGTGTAGGCGGCCTTGACCGCTTCCGGGATGCGCAGGCGCTCACGCAGTTCGCCGTCGTCCAGCAGGCGGGACTCGGTGACGCCCCACCTGTGGTCCTCGGTGACGCCGGATGTCAGCCGGTGTACCTGCGACGGGGAACAGGCGATGCGGACGGTGCCGCCCTTGACGACATCGGCCTCGATGCCCTCGGCCGCGCCGACGGCGACGATCTCGTCCACCGCCTCGTGCATCAGGCGCTGCTGCGCCTTGGTCGCGTCGACGCCGTACAGCTCCGCGAACCTGTCCCGGGAGCCGGCGAGCAGCCCGGAGGCCCAGCCCCCGTTGCGCCCGGAGGCGCCGAAGCCGGCGAACTCCCGCTCCAGGACGACGATGTGGAGGGAGGGGTCGGCCTTCTTCAGGTAGTAGGCGGTCCACAGTCCGGTGAAGCCGGCGCCGACGACGCACACGTCAGCGGTGGTGTCGCCGGGGAGTGCGGGGCGCAGCGGGGGTCGGCCGCCGATGGCCTCGAACCAGAACGAGACGTTTCCGTTGACGGGATCCGCCCGTGGCGTGGTGGCAGCGTCCATGGCCGTGCTCACATCCCCAGCAGCGCGGGGAGTTCGGACAGGTCGCGGATCTCGTCGTAGGGCTGGTAGGTGTCGCTGCCCTTGAGGTCGTAGCGGTTCACCCAGACCCGCCGGGCGATGCCGAGGTCCTTGGTGGGCATGATGTCGTAGTCCCAGCCCTGCGCGGCATGGGTGATCTGGTCCCTGCTCTGCGGCAGCACCTCGAAGAGCTTCTCGAAGGCCTGGCGGCGGGGCTTGTAGGCGCCTGCCTGCTGGGCGGTGACCACATGGTCGAAGGGGACGCCGATGGTCTCCAGGTGGTGCGGGATCAGATCGTCGTCGCTGTTGGTGAGGATGGCGATGTCGCAGCGCTCCTTGAGCCTGCGGAGCGCGTCGGGGACGTCGGGGAAGACCGGGAACCTCTCGGCGGCGGCGATCAGCCGGTCGTAGTCCTCGTCGCGGTACTCGATGCCGTGCAGCAGCATGCAGTTCTCGAGGCTGTCCCGCACGATCTCGCGGTAGCGGCGGTAGGGCTGGACGACGCCCTGGAAGCGCATGACGCGCAGGTTGTCGAGGAAGACCTCGTGGTCGACGCCGACCTCGTCGAGGCGGTCCCGGACGATGGGCAGGGTGGCGCGGTTGAGGTCGAAGTCGATCAGGGTGCGGTAGCAGTCGAAGGAGACGACGGGCCTCGGAGCCATGGGCGTTCCTCAGTGTCGTGCCGCGTGCGAGCGGCGGGACGTTGTCTTCGCTCAGATGTCTTCACTCTGCGCCGGGGCGTCGCGGGGAGACAGGAACAGACTGTCAGCGCATCGCCGTTCCGCTTGACACGACGTCGCGTGGTCGCGGACCGGCGGACCCGCTGAGCAGCGCCTACGCTCACCAGGCGAGCGGTTCCCGGTCCCGGAAGAAGCCGCCCGTGGGGCCGCCGTCGGGCAGGGTCGCCAGCCAGACCGGGGTGTCGGCCCCCTCTGCAGGGCCGCGTGTCGCGGTCGGGCTCATGCCGGTGCGCACCCAGCCGGGCGACGCGGCGTTGACCAGGACCCCGGTGCCGGCGAGTTCCGCGGCCAGCAGCCGGGTCAGCGCGTTCAGCGCGGCCTTGGAGACGCGGTAACCGGGTTCGGTCGGGCGGTCCATGAGGGCGAGGGAACCGAGCGTGCTGCCGATGTTCACGATGCGGCCGTAACCGGCGGCGACCATGCCCGGGACGACCGCCTGGGCGCACCGCCAGGCGCCGAGGACGTTGGTGTCCCACACCCGGGCCGCGACAGCGAGGTCGGCCGTCGCGGGCGCCTGCCCGCCGTCGGTGATGCCGGCGTTGTTGACGAGGACGTCGATGCGTCCGTCCTCGTCCAGGATCCGCCGCACCGCGGCGGTGACGCTGTCCTCGTCCCGTACGTCCAGCCGCACCTCGCGTGCCGTGCCCCCGCCCTCTCGTACGCCGCGCCACACGCGGATACCCTGTCCGGCCAGGCCTTCGGCGATGGCGGCACCCAGTCCTCGGTTCGCGCCCGTGACCAGCGCGGTTCTCTGTTCCATGGCGACCAGCTCTACCGCAGTCGACAGGCCGCGCGGTACCGGCGGGCGAGGAACGGAACGCCGTGTCAACCGGGCCCGGGACCACCTGACACTCTGTATCTGTCGGCCCCGGGTGACCTGTCCCACAGTGACTGCACCCGGCCCTTGCCGACGAAAGGCGCACCACCATGACAACCACCCTGGACGACGTTCCCGTCAATCGGTTCCATCGCCGCCTGGTCGCGGTGGCGATGGGCGGCCCGTTCTGCGACGGCTATCTGCTCGGCATCATCGCCATCGCGCTGAGCCAGATCACCCCCCAGCTCCACTTGGGTTCCGTGTGGTCCGGACTGCTGGCCAGTTCCGCCCTGATCGGCGTGTTCGTCGGAGCGATGGTCTTCGGCGCGATCACCGACCGGGTGGGGCGACGGTTGATGTACGTCCTCAACCTCGTGGTGTTCGTCGCCGCGTCGATCCCGCAGTTCTTCGTGAACGAGGCCTGGCAGCTCTTCGTACTGCGCCTGATCATCGGGATCGCCGTCGGCGCGGACTATCCGATCGCCTCGGCCCTCACTGCCGAACTGGTCCCCAGGAAACTGCGGGGCAGCGCGCTGTCCGGACTGGTGCTGTCGTGGTGGATCGGCTACGGCGTGAGCTACTGGATCGGGCTGGCCCTGATGGGGATCGGCGACGACGCGTGGCGCTGGATGCTGGCCTCCGGGGCGGTCCCGGCGGCGATCTTCCTGGCCATGCGGGCGGGACTTCCGGAGTCACCGCGGTGGCTGGCCAGCCGGGGCCGGGTGGACGAGGCGACCGCGATCGTACGGCGCTACATCGGACCCGACGTCCGGGTCGACGAACTCGTCGAGGAGAGCAGGGCGCCGCGGCGCAAGGGGTCGGGCCTGGGCAACATCGGTGAGGTGTTCCGCCGCGGCTACACGAAGCAGGTGGTGTTCTGCTCGATGTTCTTCCTGTGCCAGGTGGCGACGGGCTACGCGATCCGGACCTTCCAGCCGCAGATCCTCACTTCGATGGGTGTCGGCAACGCGGCGGTCATGATGCTGATCCCGATCCTGGGCGTGTCGACCGGTCTGTTCCTGGTCAACCGGGTCGGCAGGAGGCCGCTGCTGATCGGCAGTTTCATCGCGATCTTCGTCGCGCTGTTCAGTCTGGCGGTGCTGCCGCTGCACCTCGCCCTGCCGATCATCGTCCTGTTCCTGGTGTTCCACTTCGCCGAGGCCGCCGGCAGCGCCCTGCAGTTCCTCTACCCCAGCGAGCTCTTCCCCACCGATCTGCGGGCGACCGGCGTCGGCTTCGCCTCCGCCATGAGCCGCATCGGATCGGCCGGCGGTACGTTCTGTCTGCCGCTGCTCATCGCCGGTGTGGGCAATTCCGGAACGCTGCTGATCGGAGCGGGCATCACCCTCGTCGGCCTGGTGGTCTCCCTGGCCCTGGCGCCGGAGACGAAGGACCGCCCCCTCACCTCCACGACCAAGACCGAAGCCGTGCCGGTCCGGCAGCCGTGACCCATTGCGTGGTGGCTCGAAAGCATGCAGGTTGTCAGAGTGAGCGACGGCGGGACAGTGACGGTGGCCGAGGTACTGGCCCTTCCCGTGCTGGTCCGCGGACTGCCGAAGGTCCTCGCGGGGCACGACCGACTGGACCGGCCCGTGCGCTGGGTGCATGTCACCGAGTGGGAGCACCCGGCTTCGGCCCTGCGGGGCGGCGAGCTGGTGCTGACCACCGGGTTCGGCTTTCCCAACCGGCTGGAGGAGTGGGCCGCCGAATTCGCGGACATCGGTGCCGCCGCCCTGGTTCTGGAACTCGGCCGCCGCTTCCAGGAAGCGCCTTATGAGCTGGTCGCCGCGTGCCGCGCGCGGGGCGTGCCGCTGATCGTGCTGCAGCGTGGGATCAAGTTCGTCGACGTGACCCAGGAAGTGCACGCGATGATCCTGACCGGCCAGGTCCGTACGCTCCGGGCCGCGCAGCACGTCCACGACACCTTCACCGCGCTCTCCCTGCGCGGAGCCGGGGCCGACGAGGTCGTCCGGGCCGCCGCGGCAATGACCGGCCGCGCGGTCGTGCTGGAGAACCTGGCCCACCAGGCCCTGATCTGCGCCCCCGGCGAAGCCATGGTGGAGGACGCGCTCAACCGGTGGGAGGAGCGGTCCCGGGTCACTCCCTCGCCCACCGAACGCACGGAGGTGTGCGGACAGGAGGGCTGGCTGGTCACCGCGGTGGAGTTTCGCGGGCAGCGATGGGGCCGACTCGCCATGCTCCCCGGCTGCACCGCCGAGCAGCGGTTCCACACCGACCATGTGATGGTCCTGGAGCGGGCGGCCATCGCGCTCACCCTGTCCCGGCTCACCCATGAGACGCGCTGGGAGGAACAGGCCCAACGGGACGCGCTGCTCGACGTCCTGGAGCAGCGGCATCTGTCCTGGCGCGACACCCGGACGAAGATCACCGCGCTCGGGGTGCCGACCCAGGGGCGCAGACTCGCCGTCGTACTGGTCTGCGCCGCCGACCGCGACGCGCTGCTCGACAAGCTGCGCGCACGGCTGGAGGGCAGCGCCCTCGTGGGAGACCTGGGCGAGCGCGGAATCGGCGTGCTCCTGGCCTACCGGGAGCCGGGCGGCTGGCGCCCGCTGGCCACCGACATCAGCGAACTGGCCGGTGCACCCGTCTATGTCGGCGCCGAGGTGGGCGAACTGTCCGAGGTGGCCCGCTCCGCCGCCGAGGCGGAACAGGTCGCCGACGCCGTTCCGCCCGTCGGCCCGGCGGCCGTCCACACCATCGCCGACATCGGCCTGCCCGAGCTGTTCTACTCGCTGCGCGACGACCCTCGGATCCAGGCCTACGCCGAGCGTCAACTGGCCGCGCTGCTCGCCCATGACCAGGACCACGGCACGGACCTGCTGACCACGTTGCGCCACTACCTCGCGTCCGCGGGCAACAAGTCGATCGCGGCCCGGCGGAGCCACCTGTCGCGGCAGGCGCTCTATCAACGCCTGCACCTCATCGAGGACATCCTGCGCGCGGACCTCGAGTCCGGCGACTGCCGGGCACAACTGCATGTCGCGATCGCGGCCCTGGACGCCCAACGGGCACGTCACCGCCCGGGCCGGCCGTGATCCCCGCTGGCCGGGTCCTGGGCCGTCAGCCCGAGTCGGCCGGGATCCGCAGGCTCACCTCGTACCCCCCGTCGGAGGTGGGGCTCGACGCGAAGGTGCCGCCGAGGAGTTCGGCGCGCTCCTTCAGGCCGACGAGGCCCTGACGTGACCCGGGCAGCGGCAGGGAGGGCCGGGTGGGAGGAGTGTTCGTGACGGTCACACCGAAGGCCTCGCCGTCGCCGGCACGCCAGAGGCGTACGGTCGCGGTGGCGCCGGGTGCGTGCTTGCGCACGTTGGTGAGGGCTTCCTGCACGGTGCGGTAGACGGCGCGCTGGGCGGGGGTGCCGACGTCGGGCGGGAGTTCGCCGATCAGTTCGGTGTCGATGCCGCTGGTCGTCAGGAGCTTGCGCAGGTCGGCGAGGGTGGGCTGCGGGGTGAGTTCGCTGGCGTGCCCGCCCGAGGCCCTGAGCAGGGTGACCATGTGGCGCAGTTCGTCGAGGGTGTCCACGCTGAGGGAGCGGATGGTGCGGGCGCCCTCCTTGAAGTCCGGGTCCGTGGCGGCGACCTGGAGGGCACCGGCCTGCACGGCGATCAGGCTGACCTGGTGGGAGACGACATCGTGCATCTCGCGGGCGAGCTGGGCGCGTTCGCGGGCGAGTACGGCCTGGGAGTGCAGCAGCCGTTCGTGCTCGCGTGCCTCCTCGATCTCGACGAGACGGCGGGCCAGGTCCCGGCGTGCCTGGACGAGTTGGCCCAGCAGGACGGGCGCGGCGGCCGTGGCGAGCGTGTAGAAGAAGTAGACGAGGGTCCAGGTGCGGTCGCGCGAGGCGAAGTCGTCCAGGGGCCAGGGCGCCGCTGACGCCAGGGCGAACAGCACGGCGCACACGACGAGCAGACGGCGGTCGCGGGACCGTTCCGCCAGCGTGAACAGAGCGGCGAACGGGGCGAAGACGATGTCCAGCATCAGGCTGGCCGGAAGCGTGCACGCGAACACCGCGAGCGGGAAGCGGCGGCGGAACACGAGCGCGGCACAGCCCGCGGCGGCCACCGCCGTCGCGAGGCGGGAGCCCTCGTCCAGGTTGAACCAGACATCCCCGGCCGCGATCGCGACGATGACGACGTCGAGGACCGGTTCGGGGACGCGCGCCCACCACGCACGGCGAACGGTCATCGCCCGGACCCCGAACCCCGTCGCCCGTCGAGCAGCCCCGCGCGCTGCGCGAGCAGCGCGGCCTGCACCCGGCTGCCGACCCGCAACTTGGTGAGGATCGCGCTGACGTGATCCTTCACCGTGCCCGCGCTGAGGTGGACGCGGGCACCGATCTCGGTGTTGGACAGTCCCTCCGCGATCAGTACGAGCACCTCGCGCTCGCGCTCGGTGAGCCGTCCCACGCGCGCGGCCTCGGCATCGTCGGCCGCCGCGGCCCCGGGATGGCTCTGCCACACGGCGCGGGACGCCTTCGGCGACATCACGACGCCGCCCGCGGCCAGGGTCCGTACCAGTTGGGCGAGTTGGTCGGGCTCGGTGTCCTTGAGGAGGAATCCGGCCGCTCCGGAGCGCAGCGCGGTGAGGACGTACTCGTCCGCGTCGAACGTCGTCAGCATCGCCACCACCGGCGGCTTCGGCAGGGCGCGCACCTCCCGCAGCACGGTCAGTCCGTCGACGTCCGGCATTCGGATGTCCAGGAGCACGACGTCCGGCCGCTCCCGCCGTACGCTCTCGACCGCCTCCGCGCCCGCCGTGGTCGCGACGACCTCGATGTCGTCCGCCGCGCCCAGGATCAGCTTGAAGCCGGACCGCACCAGCGCCTCGTCGTCCACCACCACTACCCGGATCACGCGTGCTCCGCCTCGTCGTCCCTGTGCGTACGCCTCCGGCCGCACGGCGGTGCCGATCGGCACACCGGTCTCACCGTAGAACGAGAAATGCCGTGTGCGGTGGTTCGGCCGGACACTCCCGCCACTAGGGGGGCGCAGACCCGCCGACCGGCGGGCCGGACCGGACAGGTGCGGGATAGTCCCAGCTCAGGCCGCTCCAGAGCCTGGAAACATGACCCAGAACGCAGACGACACGGCGCTCGCGGCGGCGCCCGCCGCCCAGCCGGAGACCACCGCGACGGAACCGGCCGAGGGCGCGCGGGGCGTACGCGCCTCGGCGGGACGCCTGATCGGAGTGGACCTCGCCCGGGGGCTCGCGGTCTTCGGGATGTACGCGGCCCACGTCGGCCCCGACCCCGCCGCGGGCGGAACGACCGGCTTCCTCATGGAGCTGGCGCACGGCCGGGCCTCCGCGCTCTTCGCCTTCCTGGCCGGTTTCTCGATCATGCTGATCACCGGCCGTCGCACCCCGAAGACCGGCCGGGCGGGCCGTCAGGCGGTCGCCAAGGTCGTGATCCGGGCACTGGTGCTGCTGGCCCTGGGCACCGCGCTCACCCTCACCGACACACCGGTCGAGGTGATCCTCGCCTTCTACGGCCTCTACTTCCTGCTGGTCCTGCCGCTGTACCGGCTGAGCGCCCGCACGCTGGCGATCATCGCCGCGGCCGGTGCCCTGGCCCTTCCCCAGGTGCTGTACATCGTCCAGGGCGCCCTGAACTCCGGCGAGAACGGCGGTCCCGGCGGCATCTGGGCCTGGCCCGCGGATGCCGACGGCATCGTCTCGCTGCTGTTCACCGGCAGTTACCCCGCGCTGACCTGGATCCCCTTCGTCATCGCCGGCATGGCCGTGGCCCGCCTGGACCTGGCCGCCACCGCCGTACGCATACGCCTGGCCGTCACCGGCGCCGCGCTCGCTCTGCTCGGGTACGGCGGCTCCTGGCTCGCCCTGCACCTGGTGCCCGGAGCCCTTCCGGCGATCAACGCCTCCGCCTGGGGCGAGGGCGGCTCGGCCGCGTCCGCCTGGTGGTCCGACACCTGGGGCTACCCGAGCGGCGACACCCCGGCCGCCCTCCTCGTGGCCTCCCCGCACAGCGAGACCACCCTCTCGATCATCGCCAACGCCGGTGTGGCGATCACGGTCCTCGTCGGCTGTCTCGCGGCCGTCGACGCCTTCCCGCGCTTCCACCGGCCGGCCCGGCCGGTGATCGCGGTCGGCACGATGTCCCTGACCGCCTACGTCTTCCACGTCGTCGGCATCCGTCTCCTGGGCATCGAGGAACTCCCCGGCTCACCGCCGCACGTGCTGCTCGGCTTCATCGCCGCCGTGACCGTGCTCGCGACGCTGTGGTCCCGGTTCTTCCGGCGAGGTCCCCTGGAGTGGCTGCTCGGCAGGGCCACCGAGCCGGCCGAACTGGTCCGGTGAGCAGCTCGTCAAGCGCGGTGGCCTGGAAGCCTCAGGGGCGTGGGGCTCAAGCGCGTACCCCGGTGCCGTCGGCCGGGGCGCCGGGCACCGCCGGGCTCCCCGGCAGCGGGGTGCGGGCGGGGCGTTCGGCCAGGACGTCGAGGATGTTGTCGACCGCAAGGTCGACCATGGCGGCGCGGGTGGCCTCGGTGGCCGAGCCGATGTGGGGGAGTGTGACCACGTTCGGCTCGGCGGCCAGCGGTGACAACTCCGTTCCCATCGGCTCGCGTTCGAAGACGTCGAGTCCGGCGGAGTGCAGTCGTCCCTCCCGGACGGCGTGCAGCAGGGCCTCCTCGTCGACGACACCGCCGCGGGAGGTGCTGACCAGCGTGGCCGTGGGCTTCATCGCGGCCAGTTCGCGGACGGAGATCAGATGCCGCGTCTCCTCGGTGAGCGGCACGTGCAGCGACACGATGTCGGACTCGGCCAGCAGTGTGGACAGTCCCACCGAGGCCGACAGGTCGTCGTCGGGCGCGTAGGGGTCGTGGTGGAGCACGCGCATGCCGAATCCGTGGGCCCGGCGCGCCACCGCGCGGCCGATCTGTCCGTAGCCGACCAGGCCGAGGGTGGCTCCGTGGATGTCCAGACCGAGGTAGTCGTGCATCCGGAACAGCCCCCAGGAGCCCGACGCCAGGCTCGCTCCGGCGGCGCCGATCCGCCGGCGGGCGGCGAGGATCAGGGCGAAGGTGAGGTCGGCGGTGGTCTCCGCGAGCACGCGCGGGGTGTGGGTGACGACGACACCGCGCTCGGCGGCGGCGGACCGGTCGACGTTGTCGAAGCCCATGCTCGCCAGCGCGATGACCCGCAGGGAGGGGCCGGCGGCGTCCATCAGCGCGCCGTCCACCGGGTCGTTGCCCAGGGCCAGAATGCCGGCGACTCCGGGTGCGAGCGTGGCCAGATCCGCGGGGCCGGGCTTGCCGTCGCCGGGCCAGGCCACCAAATCCGCTGCCCCGGCCAAACGGTCCAGGCCGTGGCCGGGCAGGTTTTCACGGGTGGTGAGCACACGCTTCTTCATTCAAGTCTCCAGGGCAGCGATTTTCGCAGAAAACTAGCCGCGACTGCCACCGGGAACAAATAGAAGTTTCGTGTGACGCTATTGCGGTTCCTTATTCTTCGTGCGGTGTCTCGTCAAAATCCGTGATGAGTTCCAGGAACAGGTCGTGCACCGCCAGGGCGGGCTCCGAGAGGGGCTGGTTGTCCGAGGTCACCAGGGACAGCTTCACCGGGATCACGGGATGCACGATGCGGCGCACCGACAGGGAGCGGACGTCGAGGATGGCGCGCGCGGCCGACCAGGGCAGGACGGTGGCGCCGAGGCCGGCGTCGACCGCGTTGACGAGCGTCAGCGCGGACTCGACCTCGCCCGCCACGTTCGGCAGGAGCGAGGCCTGCTGGAAGGCGGCGTCCACCACCTGCCGGATCGTGTGGATGCGGCTGGGCAGCAGCAGCGGCACGTCCTTGAGCTCGTCCAGATCGACCTCGCCCGCTCCGTGCGGGGCCGTTCCGCCGGGCGCGCCGATCAGGAACAGATCCTCCGTCCGCAGCGGCTCGAACTGCACACCCCGCAGCGGGCCGGCCCCGTAGATGAACGCCATGTCCATCCGCCCGGTCATGATGGCCTCGCTGATCACACCCCCGAAGTTCTCGTTGATGTGCAGCAGGATGTCCGGGTAGCGCTCGCGCACGCTCTTCAGCAGCGGCAGCGCGAGCGCCGCGCCCAGGCTGTACGGCGCGAGACCCACGGACACGCTGCCGGCGGGAGCCCGGCCGGAGACCTCCACGGCGGCGTGCGCGAGGTCCACCTGCCGCAGGATCAGCTGGGCGTGCCGGTACAGCGCCCGGCCCGCCTCGGTCGGGGCCACCCCGCGTTTGCTGCGGATCAGCAGCTGCTGCCCGAACTGCGCCTCCAGCGCGGACAGCTGCTGGCTGAGCGCGGGCTGCGCGATGTGCAGGATGTCGGCCGCGCGCGTGATGCTCCCCGCGTCAATGATCTTGATGAACGAGTACAGACGCCTGGTGTCCATGCGGGGCCTTCCACGGGGAGCGGAGCCTCATCGTAGGGAGGGCCCACCTCGAAGCACACCCCCGAGAGAGGCCGGGGGTGTGAGGCAGGTCATAACGGTTCGCGATAACGCCAGATCGAACGCATATTGGCGGTCGAGCGAGCAGGGGATTAAGTTGAGCGGAACATCCAGCCAGGATGCATTTCGGGAAATCACCGAGACGTGATCGCATTCCCCTTCCTTGCATTGTCCTTCCCCATATTCTCCCGGAGGACGTCATGACCCCCACGGTTGATCTCGTCGCCGATCTCGGCGAGGGATTCGGCGCCTACACAATGGGCGACGACGAAGCCCTCCTGGAAATGCTGACGTCCGCCAATGTCGCCTGCGGATTCCACGCCGGTGATCCGCGCATCATGGACGCCACCGTCCGGACCTGCGTGGCGAACCGGGTGGCCGTGGGCGCCCACCCGAGCTTTCCCGACCTGGTCGGCTTCGGCCGCCGCGCGATGGACCTCACGCCCGAGGAGGTCCGTACGGACGTGCTCTACCAGATCGGCGCCCTCCAGGCCTTCGCCGTCGCGCACGGCACCCGGGTGCAGCACGTCGCCCCGCACGGACGCCTGGGCAACCTGGTCGCCGTACGCGCCGACTACGCCCGTGCCGTCGTGGACGCCGTCGCCTCCCTGGACGAGTCGCTGATCGTCCTCGCACAGGACGGTGAACTCGCCGACGCCGCCCGGGCCCGCGGACTGCGCGTGGGCATCGTCGGCATCGCCGACCGCGCCTACCGCGACGACGGGACCCTCGTCCCCCGCTCCGAGCCCGGAGCGGTGATCCACGACCCGGACGAGGTGGCCCGGCGGACCCTGCGCATGGTCACCGAGGGAGTCATCCGCAGCGCCGACGGCAAGGACATCCCGGTCGCCTGCGACACCGTCCTGCTGCACGGCGACAGCCCCGGAGCGATCGCGCTGGCCGGCCGCATCCGCGCGGAACTCCTCGCCGCCGGTGTCGAGATCACCTCACTCGACAAGGTGCTGAGCGGGGCGGGCGCCTGACATGAACGGCAACATCACGATCACGGACTGCGGTGACTCCGCCCTGACCGCCAGGGCCGTGGGCCTGGACGCCGAAGACGCCTGGCGGCTCGTCCACGCCCTGGCCGACGCCCTGGACACGGTCCGGCTCACCGGAGTCCAGGACGTGGTGCCCACCTACGACGCCCTGCTCGTGGAGTTCGACTGCACCGGCACCGACCACGACACCGTCCGGCGGATCGTGGCGCACGAGGCCGCCCGCCTCGGGCCGGACCCCGCGCCGGCGGCACCGCCGCGACGCTTCGTCGTGCCCGTCGTCTACGGCGGCGAGCACGGGCCCGACCTGCCCGAGGTCGCCCGCCAACTCGACCTGACCGAGAGCGAGGTCGTCGCCCTCCACTCCGGGAGCGACCTCACCGTGCGCTGCCTCGGCGCGCCCGCCGGGGCGCCGATGACGGACGGCCCGCCCTTCCCGAAACCCGTGCCGCGGCTGGCGTCACCCCGCACCCACGTCGATCCCGGCGCGGTCGCCGTCGCCGGACGGCAGGCCGTCATCTGCCCGATGCCCTCGCCCGGCGGCTGGCCGCTCCTCGGACGCACCCCCGTGCGCGTCCTCGACCTGCACAGCGACCCGATCACCGCCTACCGGCCCGGGGACACCTTCCGCTTCGTCCCCATCACCCCCGACGAGTGGGACGACCACGCCGGCACCTCCCTGGCGGCCTGTCATGGCTGACACCCTCACGATCCGCACCCCCGGCATCGTCACCGTGCAGGACCTCGGCCGGGTCGGCCGCTCCCGCTACGGTCTGCCCGCCGGCGGAGCCGCCGACCAGCACTCGGCGCGCGTCGCCAACGTCCTGTGCGGCAACGACGAACGCGCCCCGCTGCTGGAGATCACGGCACTCGACTTCGCGTGCGTGCCCTCCGCCGACATCCTCGTCGCCGTGACCGGCGCCCCCGCCGACGTGACCGTCGACGGCAGCGTCCGCCCCCAGTGGGAACCGGTCTCCGTGTGCGCGGGCGAGACCCTTCGCGTCACCGGCATCCGTCAGGGACTGCGCGTCTACCTGGCCGTGCTCGGCTCGTTCGAGGCCGACTACCTCCAGGGAAGCTGTGCTCCCGACACCATCCTGGGATTCGGCCCCGCCCTGAGCAGCGGCGACGAACTCGTGCTGCGCGCGGCCTGCCCGCCCCTCGACCACCCCTTCTCACGGATCCCGCTGTTCCGGCTGAACGCCCCCGTCCCCCCGTTCCCCGCCACCTGGACGATCGACGTCACCGACGGCCCCGACCGGGCCGAGTTCGGAGACACCGCAAGCCGGCTGTTCGAGGCTCCTTTCACCGTCAGCCCGCGCAGCAACCACATCGGCCTGCGACTGCAGGGCGACGTGCCCCGCCGCGTCACCCAGGGCGAGATCCTCTCCCGAGGCGTCCCCATCGGCGCCGTCGAAGTGCCGGCGGGGGACGAACTCCTCGTGCTGCACCGCGGTCGCGGCGTCACGGCCGGCTACCCCGTCCTGGCCGTCGTCACCGCCACCGGTCTGTCCGCCCTGGGCCAGGTGCGCCCCGGGCAGACCCTCCGTTTCCGCCACCGCACCCTCGACCAGGCGGTCACCGCCCACCGCGCCCAGCGGGGCGCCGTCGACGCGCTGCGCACCCGCGTCCGCACCGCCTTCGACGCCCTGCGCATCCGCGCCCCCGACCCGGCCTGACGCCCAGCCACCTCCCCGACCGTCCCCCCTCCCCGCCCGCCCGCACGGAGCCCCACGCCCCTCGTCCCCAGCCCGCCGCAAGACAGGAGACGCCATGACCACCATGGCCGCTCAGCCAGTCCCCAACACCGTCGACCCCAGAACCC
>NZ_JBHUQX010000090.1:0-24441 GCF_042674225.1 Streptomyces sp. NPDC056948 | reverse complement strand
GTGGAGACGTGCGCCCTGCCCATGGCCATCCCTCGACTGGAAACCTGGCTTTCAACCTTTTCCAGAGGTACGGGGAGTGAGGCGCACTCCGTTCAATCGGATCGCAACTCCGTGTTCATTCTTGTCTTTTGTTCAAGAGATGGGAGCAAGTGTGCGAGGAGAAACGGTCTTTCGCGGGCTCAGGCACGGCTTACCTCGCTCGCCCGGGTCTCCATGGGCTCGGAGAATTTGCCCGCCGGCGACCGCGGATTCGCAAATTCCGGGCTGGCCTGGTGGTAACCGCCGGTAAATGCGGCGGTGTACAACAGCTGAACTCGGAGCCCTCCGATGAATTCCGCGACGGATTCCCCGAGGGCGGCCGGATCCTCAGCGCAGACCGAAGCGATGCGACCAGGTGATCATGTCCCCCGTGCTCACGTTGCCTCCGCACACCACCAGGCCGAGCCGGGCTCCGTCACCGACCCGCTCCAGGACCTGCCTGGCGGCGGGCAGCAGACAGCCGGCGGCCGGTTCGGCCCACACCTTGGCGTGGTCGGCCAGCTCCAGCGAGCCCCGCACGGCCTCCCGGTCAGAGACCACGAGCACCTGGGTGACCAGGGCCGAGACATGGTCGTACGTCAGCCGCGACACGGACGGGGCGCTGAGCGTGGAGACGATCGACGACAGGGCGACCGGCAGCGGGCCGCCCGCCGCCAGCGCCTCGGACATGGCCTGGGCACCCTCGGTCTCCACGCCCCAGACCCGCACACCGGGCCGACGCGCCCGCAATGCCGCGGCGACACCGGAGATCAGCGCGCCGCCCCCGATGCTGACGAGCACGTCGGTGAGCTCCCCGGCGTCGGCGGCGAACTCCAGGCCGACCGTGCCCTGCCCGGCGACCACCACCGGGTCGTCGAAGGGGTGGACCAGGGTCAGCCCCTCCTGCTGAAGCCGCGTCATGAGCGCGAACGCGCCGTCCATGTCGTCGGTCAGCCGCACCGACGCGCCCGACGCCTCCGCGATCTCCACGGCACGGGCGGGCGCCGAGCGGGGCATCACCACCGTGGCCTTCACATCGAGGGCCGCCGCCATGACCGCGAGGGCGATCCCGTGGTTGCCGCCGCTGACCGCCACCACCCCGGCGGCCCGCTCGGCCTCGCCCAGCGACAGCAGCTTCGCCGTCGCCCCGCGCGCCTTGAACGAGCCGGTGCGCTGCAGCAGTTCCAGCTTCGCGGTGACCGGGGCGCCGAGCAGCGCCGACAGCCCCGGGCTCGGCACGGTCGGGGTGCGCACGACGTGCCCGGCGATCCGCTCGGCAGCGGCTTCGATCTCCGAGATGCCGATCACGGCTGTCGTCCTTCCGGCGCGGGGTCGCGGAACGCGCCTGGTCGCACCCTGGCCCGCCGACCCGGCCGAGGTCAATCACGCCGGGCGGAAGGCACCGGATCAGACGTCGCGCCGTACCAGGAAGTCGAGCAGCGAGCGCAGTTCACCGGCGGCTCCCGCCGCCAACGGAACCCCGGCGAGCGCCGTCTCGACAGTGGCGATGTGACGCCGGGCCTCGGCCAGGGCCGCCGAACGCCCGCCCGCCTTCTCGATCAGCGCCGCCGCCGCATCGGGCTCCTCGCCGCTCTCCAGGAGCGTGGCGAGCCTGCCACCGCTCGGGGAGCCGAGCGCGACCAGCACCGGGAACGTCTTCTTGCGCTCCCGCAGATCGCCGTGGACCGGCTTGCCGGTGACCCGGGGGTCACCCCAGATGCCCAGTACGTCGTCGACGATCTGGAAGGCGATCCCGAGGTGCCGGCCGGCCCGGTCGAGTGCGGTGACCGTCTCCGGGGCGGCACCCCCGAGCACGGCACCCAGCGCGGCCGCGCAGCCCAGCAGGGCGCCCGTCTTGTGCTCCGCCATCGTCCGGTACTCGTCGGGCCGCACCCGCCGCGGTCCCGTCCAGGGCCGCTCGGCGAACAGCAGGTCGTCCGCCTGCCCGCGCACCAGGTCGCCCAGCGCCCCGGACAGCGTCCGCACGCCACCGGCACCGCCCGGCTGCGCGGCGAGCGTCTCGACGGCCAGCGCGAACAGGGCGTCGCCCGCGAGAACCGCGGGTCCCGTGCCGTAGGCCTTCCACACGGTCGGGCGGCGGCGCCGGTCCGCGTCGCCGTCCATGATGTCGTCGTGCAGCAGGGAGAAGGTGTGCACCAGCTCCACCGCCACCGCCGCGGCCACCCCGGACCGGCCGGGCGCACCGGCCGCCTCGGCGCCGAGCACCGCGAGCGCCTGCCGTACGCCCTTGCCGCCGGAGGCGACGGCCGGGGCACCGCCCACCTCGCACCAGCCGAAGGAGTACGCGGCCATCTCGCCGATCCAGGGGTGCAGTCGCCCGACGGCCTCGGCCAGGGCGGGCCGCACGAGGGTACGGCAGCGTTCGAGGACCTGGTGGGCGTCCGCTGAGCGTGTGGTGGGGGCCTGCGTCGCGGTGTCCTGCCGTGTCGCCCGTACCGCCATGGGGAGCGCCGTCATCGTGTCGCCTCCGTCGCTCCCGCGAGGGCGAGCCCCGTGTCCGGTATGCCGAGCTCCTCATGGGCGCGGGCCACCATTTTGCGGGCGTGCTGGAGACCGATCCGCTCCAGCGTGCCGGCCAGGTCGGCCAGTTCGGCCGCCGTCTCGCCGCTGTCGCGGCCCAGCCGCGCCAGGGACTTGGCGAGTCCGAGGCGAGAGAGTGCCTCCCCGCGCGGCTCGCTCATCTCCCGGAACTCCGCGAGCGCCTGCTCGTACAGGGCGCGTGCCTCGGCGTAGCGCCCGGACCGGTACAGCACGTTGCCGCGCATCTTGTGGTTGTAGGCCAGCGCGCTCGAGAGCCGCATCGCGAGGCAGGTCGTCTCCGCCTCGCTCAGCAGCTCCAGGGCCCGCTCGGTGTCCCCGTCGCGCACGGACACGACGTCGGCCAGACCGCGCAGCGCCCAGGCGTGTCCGCGCCGGTCGTCGGCGCGCGCGGCGATCTCGGCGGACTCCTCGAACAGGTCGTACGCCCTGTCGTAGTCCCCGGTGTTGCGGTGCATCTGCGCGATGCCCTCCAGCGCCCACACCGTGTGCCGCGCCTCCCCGCGCCGCCGGGCCTCGGCGAGCAACTGCTCGTGCAGCCGGCCGACGGCCTCGTAGTCGCCCTGGATACGGCCGGTCTCGGCCAGGCCCGCCAGCGAGTAGCCGCGTACGACGATGTCCCCGCCGCGTTCGCCCAGGTCGGCCGCGAGCTGGAGGAGGCGGCGGGCCAGCGGGAGCGCGCCGCGCTGCCGGGCCAGCGTGCCGCCGCTCCACAGGGCCCAGGCCATCGCCCCGGCGTCCTCGGCCTCGCGGGCGGCGCGGTAACTCGCCTTCCAGGCCCGGTCCGCGTCCGCGACCCGGCCCAGCCGGCGCTGCGCCTCGGCCACCGCGAGTCCGGACCGGGCCACCTCCCCGGGCTTGCCGGCGCGCTCGGCCGCCCTCAACTGCTCGGTGCCGGCGGCCAGTACGTCGGTCAGGGAGGAGTTGACGGACAGAGTGGTGAGCGCGCCCTGGTACTCCGGGGCGAATGCCTTGCCGTACATCGATGCCTTTCGGTCCATATACGCACCATGTATACACACTGCGTATACATGCCGTGTATAGAAGGGGGGAAACCGGCCCTGGCCACAAGGGCCAGGGCATCACCTGTTGCCGATCAAGACGTCGATGGAAGGGACCGGGTTGCCTGTGAGGCGTAGATCACCCGAGGGGACTCCAGTGCCGGAATCAGTGCTGCCCGGGCTTCTGCGGCGTCGCCTCGCTCGGCCGTACGACGACGTATCCCTCGCCCTGGAGCAGCAGTTGCACGGCCTCGCCGGAGCCGCCGCGCAGCATCGACCCGATGGACTGCGAGCGGTGCAGGGAGGTCTGCAGGCCCGCGGTCCAGCCGACGATCGCGTCGGTGTCGACGTACACCGGGTACTGCGCGGAGACCGGGATGACGAGCGGGGTGCCCTCACAGACCAGGCCCAGTTTGCCGTGCCCGGTGAAGACGCTGTTGAACAGGCCGCCGCCGGTGATGCCGGCGCCCTTCACGGTCGCGATGCGATACGACAATGTGGCGTCGAAGCACAGGACGTTGCGGCCGTTGACGGTGAACTCGTCGCCGGGTTCGACGTCGACGATGAAGCAGTTCTGCGCTTCGTGGGCGAACCAGGCCTCGCCCTGCCCGCGCACCGCCATCAGCGGCAGTCCCTCCCCGGTGACCGCGCGTTTGAGCATGCCGCCCACGCCCTGGCCCTTGCGTTCGAACTGGAGGTTGCCGCGGTAGGCGATCATCGCGCCCTGCCGGGAGAGCATCTCGCCGTTCACCGTGTACCGGACGCACTTGGCGTTCTCGATCGTCATGCCCGCCGCGACGGCCGGCTGTGTCATGTGCTCGCTGGAAAAGAGGTCACCCTTCATGCGGGCATCCTCGCCCGGAGCGTCTCCCTCCGCCAAGATCACGGGCGGGGTTGACGGGCCGGGGCGCGGTCGTGAGTGTCAGGCGCCGAAGAGCTGCGTCCAGTACGTGCCCGCCCGGCCGCCGCCCGCGAAGCCGATGCCGAGGTGGGTGAAGCCCGGCTTGAGGATGTTGGCCCGGTGGCCGGGGCTGTTCATCCAGCCCTCCACGACGTCGGCGGGGGAGCGCTGGCCGCAGGCTATGTTCTCGCCGATGGAACGCCGGGCGGATCCTGCCGCGGCGGCACGGTCCCAGGGTTGGCTGCCGTCGGGCGCGGTGTGCGAGTAGAAGGCGCGGGCCACCATGTCGGCGCTGTGCGCCTGCGCGGCGGTGGTGAGCAGAGGGTCGACGGCCAGGGGCGGGAGTCCGGCCCGTACGCGTTCCCGGTTGGTGAGGTCGGTGACCGCTGATGCCGTGCCGCGCAGCCCGTCCGGTGTGAACGGCCTGGCCCACAGGGCGGTCCAGTAGGTGTCACCGGAAGGACCGTCGTGGACGTGGGCCAGTCCGGTGTGGGTGAACGCCGGGTCGAGCAGCGTGCGGCGCGGAGCGTCGGTGCGCAGGCAGTACGCGACGAACTCGGCCGGTGTGCGCGGGCCGGACACGAGGTGCTCGCCGATGGTGAGGTACGTGTATCCCGCGCCGGTGACGCGCTGGTAGACGGAGACACCGTCCCGGCTCTCGACACCGAGGCGTCCCGTCATCGCCATGGCGGCGGCGTGCTCCCGGGCCGCGGACGCCAAGCGGGCGTCGAGGGTTGCCGGGGGCGAACCGGCCTCGGCCCGCGCGGAGTTGACCAGGGCGACGAACCCGTCGGGACCGGGTGCGGAGGGAGCGAAGACGGGAGGTCCGGGGGAGTGGGCGGCACGGCCGGACGGTTCGGTCCCGGTCCGGTGCCGCGCGGCCGGGACCCGCGACTGCGCGGCCGGGGGCGCGAGGGCCGCTCGGCGCACCCCGCTGTCGAGCGCGCCCGGCCCCGCCTCCGACGGGGCCGGGTCGTCCACGACATCGACGCCGAAGTCCCGGGCGACTCCCGCCAGCCCGTCGGCGTACCCCTGGCCCAGGGCCCGCAGCTTCCAGCGGCCGCCGCGCCGGTAGAGCTCCGCGAGCAGCAGCACCGTCTCCTGGCGGGGGCGCGGCGGGGTG
Organism: Streptomyces sp. NPDC056948; assembly: GCF_042674225.1. Lineage (NCBI taxonomy): Bacteria > Bacillati > Actinomycetota > Actinomycetes > Kitasatosporales > Streptomycetaceae > Streptomyces > Streptomyces sp. NPDC056948. The sequence goes on along the minus strand of NZ_JBHUQX010000090.1, from coordinate 18,839 downwards.
AACCGGGCGAGCGGGCGGCCGGCGGAGTCGGTGACGTGGAGCGTGGGGGAGGGCAGACGGCCGAGGGTGGTTCCGGGCTCGGCGGGGCTTACGGCGACGGTGACCCGGGTGGCTCCGGCACGCAACCTCGCCGGATCCACGGTGAGCGTGTCCCCCCGCAGCACGGCTCCCGGCGCGGCCGACTGGTTGTAGAAGACGAAATCGCCGTCGCCCCGGACCCTTCCGCTGTCGTCCGTGACCAGCGCGGACACGTCGAACGGCCCGGGCACCCGGACGGTCACCGCACCGCCCGGCAACGCCAGATTGCCACCGGGGACCAACTCGCTCATCACGCCCGGACAACGGCCCCGGGGGAACGAGGGTTCCCACCGTCGGCTGCCCGCAGCACCGAGGACACCCTGCGCAGCGTCGGTGGCCGCACCAGTACCGTGTCGTACGCCGGGACCGCCCGGACGAGCCGCCGCGTGTCCAGTGGCTCGCTGACCCTGCGAGACCCGCACGACAAGAACGCCCGCCGACCGGCCGAAGGAGCGCCGACGATGCCCCGCACCGCACGCCCCCGCCGCCGCACCGCCCTGGCGGCCCTCTCCACCTGCCTCGTGCTGGGCTGCGGAGCCGGTGCGACACCCCAGGGGGCCGAGCAGGCCCGGCCGCCCAGCGCCCCGGCGGAGCCGGGGGACGGCGTGGTCACCTGGGCCTCCTCGGCCAACCACATCGGCGAGGCGGTCGACGGCCGCGGCTACCGGCTGGTCGTGCACACCAGCGTCGGCGGCAGCGGCATGCGGATAAGGCTGTCCAACGCCTTCGGCGACCGGCCGGTGACCTTCGGCAACGTCCACGCGGGCCTGCAGCGGGAGGGGGCCGCGCTCGTCCCCGGCAGCAACAGACGCCTGACCTTCGACGGCGCGCGCTCCGTCACCGTCCCCGCCGGCGGCATCGTCCACAGCGACCCGCTGCCCGGCCACGTCCCCGCCGCGAGCTCGCTCGCCGTCAGCCTGTACGTCGCCCGGGCGGAAGGCGCGCTCACCGGGCACTGGATGGCGATGCAGACGTCGTACACCGCTGAGGGCGACCACACCGCGGAGGAGGGCGCGGCGCACTGGAAGCAGCGGACCGGCTCCTGGTTCTACCTCGACGCCGTCACCGTGCGGCCACGGTCCGAGGCGGGTGCCGTGGCCGCCCTGGGCGACTCCGTCACCGATGGCTGGCACTCCACCATCGACCTCAACCGGCGCTGGCCCGACTACCTCGCCCGCCGGCTGGCGAAATCCCCCACGACGACCGTCGAAGGGGTGGCCAACGCGGGGATCGCCGGAAACAGGGTCCTCACCGACGGTCCCGGGCAGAGCGCCCTGAACCGCCTCTCGCGGGACGCGCTCTCGCTGCCGGGCGTGCGCACGGTGTTCCTCTTCCAGGGTGTCAACGACATCAAGTTCGAGCCCGGCGCCACGGCCGCCCAGATGATCGCCGGGTACCGCACCCTGATCGACCGGGTGCACGCGTCCGGCAAGTGCGTTGTCGCCTCCACGATCGCCCCCTTCAAGGGCTGGCAGGAATGGGACCCCGCCGGGGAGGCCGTGCGCCGGAAGGTCAACGCCTTCATCCGCGGCAGCGGCGAGTTCGACGCGGTCGCCGACTTCGACCGTGTCCTGCGCAGCCCCGACGACCCCGAGCGGATCCTCCCCGTCTTCGACGGCGGCGACCATCTGCACCCCAACGACAAGGGGATGCGGGCGATGGCCGACGCCGTCGATCTCAAAAGCCTCGACTGCGGGAGCCGTTAGCCCGGGTCAGGGATACGCGACCAGATTCGCCACGTTCGTCGCCGAGTCGGAGGGCCCGCCCCGGTCGTTGACGACGTGCCCGTTGACGACCAGACCGGTGTCAGCGGTGTTGACGTTCCAGCCGACGCCGTCGCCGTGATCGGCGCGCCAGATCCACAGATGGTCGCCGAAGCAAGTGACGGCGAAGACCCGCTGCCCAGGCCCGCCCGCCCGGAGCCGGTCAGCCGGACGCCGACGGCTCGGGGGTGATCAGACCCTCCCGGTAGGCGATCGCCACCGCCTCGCCGCGACTCGACGCGCCCAGCTTGGCGAGGATGTTGGAGACATGGACGCTCGCCGTCTTGCCGCTGATGAACAGCTCGTCGCCGATCTGCCGGTTGCTGCGCCCGCGGGCGAGCAGCCGCAGCACCTCCTGCTCGCGTGCGGTGAGCGCGCCGGCCCGGTCGCCGGCGCCCGGTGTGTCCGAGAGCCGGCCGCGCCGGACCAGGGCGTCGACCTGCTCCCGCAGCGGCGTGGCGCCGAGGTCGTCGGCGGTCTCCCGGACGGCTCGGGCCTCCGCCACCGCCTCCTCGCGACGCCCGGCCGTCACCAGGGCCTCGGCGTACCGCAACCGGCAGCGCGCCCGCTCGTAGACATCGCCGTAGCCGAAGGCCTTCACCGCTTCCGCCCAGGCCGCCGCGTCCGGCCCCGACACGGCCCGGAGCCACTCCGCCTCCGCCCGGGCCAGCCATGCCTGTCCCTCGGGACCCTGGGGCGTGCCGTTCTCGCCGTGGGTGGCGATGGCCCGCGCCAGTTCCACCAGTTCGGTCGCGGTGTCCGTCCAGCGGCGGGCCCCGGCCTCGTCGCCGGTCAGCCGCAGCCCGGCGGCCGAGTCGGCCACCGGGGACAGCGCCAGGGCGGCGAGCCGGACCGTGACGCCCGGGCGGGGGACCGCCTCGTCGGCCAGGGCCGTGACCGTGGACCGCATCCACCGCACCGCGTCCTCCGGATCGCCGCGCAGCCCCGCGGCGTCGGTGAGCACGATGCCCGCGACCAGGGTGGCCATCCACTCGAAGGGCCCCTCCAGCAGGGCACGTGCCCGGTCGGCGGCCGCCAGATCGCCACGCGCCAGCGCCACGTACAGCGCGGGACCGACCGTGTAACCGCCGGCCGCCGGCAGCACCTCGGCGTCGGCCGCCGCCGCGCGCACGCACTCGTCCCAGCGGCCCAGCACATGCAGCACCAGCAGCCGCAGATACCGCATCTCCAGCGGGTACGTCGAGGACAACAGCCCGGCACGCCGGGCCCGGTCCAGGCCCTCCGTCAGCCAGGGCACACACTCCGCCAGGGCACCGGACTCGTAGCAGCCCATCGCCAGGTTGAACAGGGCCCGCAGCTCCACGAGCGCGTTGCCCGAACTCCGGGCCAGGTCCCGCGCCTTGAGCAGCCGTTCGCGGCCCTCCGCGCCGCGCCGCCCGTCCCCGTCGAAAACGGCCAGTGAGATCAGCAGGTCCGCCTGGGCGTCGGTCACCCGCAGCCGCTCCGCCACCCCCAGGGCCCGGCGGGCGACCCGCAGCGCGGTCTCGTTCTCCCCGACGTGGCGTGCGGCCAGGGCATGGGTGGCCGCCGCCCAAACCCACGTACGCGACGGAGGATCCTCGGGGATCATCCCCAGGGCCTCGCTGCTGTAGGCGAACGCCGCCGTCAGGCTGTCCACGCTCAGCAGGTTCCCGGCGAGGGTGTAGCGGACCCGGGCTGCGAGCTCGGAGCCGGTGTCCTGGCCGAGTTCGGCCAGCGCGGACCGGCTCAGGGAGACCGCGCGGTGCAACTCCCCGGCGTGCGCGGCCGCCGCCGAGGCGCGCAGTGTCAGCGTCACCCGGTCGACGCCCCCGCCCGAGGGCCGGGCTTCGGGACCCACCGCCGGCCACAGATCGAGCGCCGCTTCGAGATGCCGCTGCTCCTCGGCGGGCGCACCGACGCGCTGGGCGTGGTCGGCGGCCTCCAGTGAGGCGGCCAGCGCCTCGGCGAGGTCATGGCTCTCCCGGTAGTGGTGGGCGCGCTCGGCGGCGCTCTCGGCGGTCCGGCCGCGCCCGGCGAGCAGCCGCGCGAACGCGCCGTGCAGCCTCGCCCGCTCCCCGGGCAGCAGATCGGCGTAGACGGCCTCGCGGGCGAGGGCATGCCGGAACGAGTACGTGTCGTCGCCCCCGGCCACGAGAAGCTGCCGTCCCACCGCCTCGCGCAGCGCCGACTCCAACTCCTCCTCGGGCAGCCCCACCGCCTCCCGCAGCACATCGTGCTCCACCCGGCGCCCGGCGACTGCCGCGGTCCGCAGCACCTGCTGCGCGGTGTCGGAGAGCTGCTCGAAGCGGATCAGCAGCACATCGGCGAGTCCGCCGGGCACCCCGCCGGGCTCCGAGTCGGAGGCCGCCAGCAGCTCCTCCGCGTAGAAGGCGTTCCCCTCGGCGCGCTCCACGATCCGCCGCACGGTGGTGTCCGGCAGCGGCCGGTGCTCCAGGGCACGCACCAGCCGGGCCACATCGGGATCGGCCAGCGGCCGCAGCTCCAGCCGCTCCACGGCGGGCAGCCGTATCAACTCCGCCAGCAGCGGCCGCAGTGGATGCCGTCGGTGCAGATCGTCGGCCCGGTACGAGGCGAGAACCGCCAGCCGGTGCCGGAGGACACCCCGGCCGAGCAGGAACCGCAGCAGATCCCGCGACGACTGGTCGGCCCAGTGCAGATCCTCCAGCACGAGCAGCAACGGGGCGACATCGGCCACCTCGGCCAGCAGCCCCGCCATCCCCTCGAACAGCCGCAACCGCCCGTCCACGTCCCGCACGCCACCGGTTCCGGCCCCCAGCAACCGCTCGACCACGGGATGCGCGGCGAGAGCGCCCGCGAACCGCTCGTCGGCGGCCAGCACCCCGAGAATCTCGGTGAACGGCAGATACGGCAGCCCGACGTCCCCGAGATCCACACAGTGCCCGGTGACGACGGTCATCCCGGCTCCGGCGGCCCGCCCGGCCATCTCGTCCAGCACCCGGGTCTTACCGACTCCGGCATCCCCGGCGACCAGTACGGCCCGAGCCTCACCGGCACGGGCACGCTCCAGTACGCCGGTGAGCCGGGCGAGTTCGGCATCCCGCCCGACAACGGGCGTGACCGATGAAGCCTGCGGCACTGAACCAACCTTCTTTTCTTAGGGGCGCGGGGCTGTGACATTGTGCGGCTCCGCCGCGTGGGCGCGATCAACCACACACAACCCGCAGCCGCCGTCCACCCGACAGCCCCGAGCTCCTAGGCCCGCAAAACCTTCGCCCAATCCACCGGCACCCGCCCCGCAGGCCCCGGCGTCGGCTGATCAGCGGGATGACTCACAGGCGGAGCCAGTTCAGGCCCGGCCTCGTACAACTCATTCGCCGAGTAGTCCCAGTACCAGTTCTCACCGGGCTCGAAGCTCTGCACCAAGGGATGCCCGGTAGCCCGGAAATGCCCCGTCGCATGCTTCGCGGGCGAACTGTCACAACACCCCACATGCCCGCACCGCGCACACCGCCGCAGATGGAACCACCACCCCCCGGCCGCATCGCAGTCGACACACCCGTTGCCGCTCGGCGGCACGCCCGGGTCGATCCCGTTGTCACCACTGTCGCCACTCATGAAGGCTCCTCCTCGACCGATGTAAGCGGAAGCAGCACCTGGAACCGTGTGTCCCCGGGCTCCGACTCCACCTGGATGCTCCCGTGGTGCTTGTTGACCACGATCCGCCAGGAGATGTCGAGCCCGAGCCCGGTCCCCTCACCCACGGGCTTCGTCGTGAAGAAGGGGTCGAAGATCCGTCCCCGGTCCTCCGCCGGGATACCGACGCCCGTGTCCCGGAACTCCACCAGCAGCCGGTCGTGGTCCGGAGCCGTCCGCACGGTCAGCGTCCCTTCGCCGCCCGCGCTGTTGATGGCCGACACCGCGTTGTCGATCAGGTTCGTCCACACCTGGTTGAGCTCGGCCGGGTACGCCGGGATTCGCGGCAGCGCTCGGTCGTACTCCTTGACGACCTTGATCCGCTTGCCGGTCTTGGCGGACAGCATCAGCAGGGTGGAGTCGAGGAGTTCGTGCACATCGGCGTTCTGGAAGGGCGCGCGGTCGAGCTGCGAGTACTGCTTCGCCGCGTCGACGAGATGCGAGATGCGCGTGGTCGAGTCGTTGATCTCGTCCATCAGCAACTCGGTCTCGACGGTGTAGTTGAGCCACCCGATCGCGCTCGGCAGGATCTCCTCGTCCACGGCCGCCGCGACCTGGTCCAGCCAGTCCACGTCGAGACCGGCCTGGACGAAGGTGGGCGCGATCCGCCAGCCGTCCGGGATGCCTTGGTCGTCGAGCCAGTCGCTGAGCGCGTCCTCCCGGTCGGAGGCCTCCAGCGGACTCAGCGTGGGGGCCTTGGCGACCCGCTCGGCGGTGCGCTCCTGGATGTCGATGAGGTTCGCCATGACCTCGGGGGAGTACGAACCCTGCGCGATGATCGCCAGCTTGTGCCGCATCTTGCCGACCCGCTCCCGCAGCGTCGCGGTGGCCCGCACGGCCGCGGCGGCGGGGTTGTTGAGCTCGTGGGTGAGCCCCGCGGACAACGAGCCCAGCGCCAGCAGCCGTTCGCGCTGCCCGATGGCCCGCTGGGTGCTCTTGGAACCGAAGAACAGCCCCTCCAGCAGATGCACCGCCATCGGGAACCACTCCTGCATGATGTCTGCGAACGTGTCGGCGGGCAGCACGAAGAACCGCGTCGGCTCGGTGACGCGCATGGAGTTGTTGTAGACCTGCCGCACCCGGTCGCCCAGATACGCCTGCATGGACCCCGCGTACACGCCGCGCTGGGAGGTCCGGGTCACCTCCACGTCGTCCCCGCCGACCCGGCGGTACAGCACGACCGTGCCCTCGAGCATCACGTAGAAGCAGGTGGCGGGATCGCCCTCGGTGTACACGGGACCGGGCTCGAACCGCTCCACCCGCCCCTCGCCGCACAGCCTGCCGAGCTGCTCGGGCGTGAGCTTCTCGAACAGGAACAGTGCCCCGATCTCCTGGGGGTTGCAGGGCATCGACTGCCCGCTCATGACTGCTCCAGATACCGGTGGACGAGCATCACGGCCATGGCTCCCTCTCCGACGGCGGACGCGACGCGCTTGGCGGACTCGGCACGGGCGTCGCCCGCCACGAACACGCCGGGCACATTCGTCTCCAGGTGGTACGGCGGCCGGTCCAGCTCCCAGTCCCCCGGCGGGCGGCCGTCGGGGGTCAGGTCGGGCCCGGCGAGGATGAACCCGCGCTCGTCCCGCAGCACCGTGCCGTCCAGCCAGTCGGTCAGCGGGGCCGCGCCGATGAACACGAACACCCACTGCGCGTCGACCTGTTCGGTGTGCCCGCTGTCCACGTCCCGCAGAGTCAGTTGTTCCAGGTGGCCGTCGCCGTGCGCGGCGTCGACGACCGTGCGGGAGCGCACCTGGATGTTGGGCGCCTCGTCTATCTGCTGGATGAGGTAGTGCGACATCGAGGCCGACAGGGAGGATCCGCGCACCAGCAGGGTCACCGACTTGGCGCCCCGGGACAGGTACATGGCCGCCTGCCCTGCGGAGTTGGCGCCGCCCACGATGTACACGTCCTGTCCCTGGCAGGAGGGGGCCTCCGTCAGGGCCGACCCGTAGAACACACCGCACCCGGTCAGGTCGTCGCAGCCGGGCGCTGCCAACTGCCGGTAGGACACGCCGGTCGCCAGGATCACGCTGTGCGCGGCGACCGCCGAGCCGTCGGAGAACCGTACGATCCGGGCGGCGCCGTTGACCTCCAGCGCTGTCACCTCGCGCGCGGTGAGGATCTCGGCGCCGAACTTCGCCGCCTGCCGGCGTGCCCGGTCGGTGAGCTGCGCCCCCGACACACCGTCGGGGAAGCCCAGGTAGTTCTCGATGCGCGAGCTCTGCCCCGCCTGCCCGCCGGTCGCCGACCGCTCCACCAGCACGGTGCGCAGCCCCTCGGAGGCACCGTAGACGGCGGCGCCGAGCCCGGCCGGTCCGCCGCCGATCACGACCAGGTCGTAGAAGTCGGCCGTCGGGGTCGTCGCAAGACCGACCCGGGCGGCGAGGTCGACGGCCTCCGGTTCTACCAGGGGCGTCCCGTCCGGTGTGATGACCACCGGCAGCCGCATCCCGTCGGTGCCGGCCGCGGCCAGCAGCCGCCGGCCCTCCGGTTCTTCGGCGGAGTACCAGCGGTACGGCACCTGGTTGCGGGCCAGGAACTCCCGGATGTCCGAGGACCGCGACGACCAGCGGTGCCCCACGACCTTGGTGCTGGGCACGGGCCGGAAGTCGCTGGTCCGCCACGCCTGGAGCAGATCGTCGAGCACCGGGTAGAGCTTCTCCTCGGGCGGGTCCCACGGCTTGAGGAGGTAGTGGTCGAGGTCGACGACGTTGATCGCGTCGATCGCCGCGTTGGTGTCCGCGTACGCCGTCAGCAGCACCCGCCGCGCGCCCGGGTACACGTCCACGGCCTGTTCCAGGAACTCGATGCCGTTCATCTGCGGCATCCGGTAGTCGGCCAGGATCACCGCCACGAGATCGCCGCGCAGCTTCAGTTCCCGCAGCGCGTCGAGCGCGGACTCGCCGGACTCCGCGCGCACGATCCGGTACGACGCGCCGTACCGCCGCCTCAGATCCCGGGCCACGGCCCGGGAGACCCCCGGGTCGTCGTCCACAGTCATGATGACGGTCCGCGCCGCGTCGGCGGCCTGTGCCATACGTCCCCCACACCGGGCGGTCGACTACCGGTCCGGCGCCCCGGGGCACCGCACCGACCTTCGCCCATCGTATGTTCGATCGCCCCGCCGCGCTCCGATACGGAGATCGGCTTCGGCTGCCTCGGCTCACCAGCGGGGGGTAGTGAAGACTGAGCAGCACGCAGTGACTTTCCACAGGGAGGCAGCCGGATGACACGCCCGATCACCGCAGGGGTCGACGGATCGCAGGAGAGCATCGCCGCCCTGGCCTGGGCGGCGCGCGAAGCGGTGCGGCGCGGGGCGGCGCTCAGGGTGGTGCACGCCTGGCGGCCCCATCCGCAGGAGACGCTCGAAGCGGGGATCGCCGGGGACGCCGACAGCCAGGCGGAGTGGGTGCACAGCGCGGTGACCGAGGCCGTCGGGACCGTCACCGAACGGCACCCGGACCTCGACGTGACCACCGACGTCGTGGAGGGGCCGGCCGTCGACACACTGGTCGCCGCCGCTGCCGACGCCGAGCTGCTGGTGCTGGGCTCGCGCGGGCACGGGCGGATCGTCGGCTTCCTGCTCGGCTCGGTCGGCCAGCAGGTCATCGCCGGGGCCGCCCGGCCCGTGGTGCTCGTCCGCGCGGGCGACGAACCCTCGGCCGAGGCCGCCGGGCGCGAGATCGTCGTGGGCCAGCAGGGCGACCCGGAGGACAGCGCCGACGCGCTGCGGTTCGCCTTCGAGACGGCGGCGGCGCGCGGGGCGACCGTGCGGGTCGTACGGGCCTGGACCCTGCCGCCCGTGTTCGCCTACAGTCCGGGCTCGCTGAAGCTCCTCGACGAGGCCGGGGGACTGGAACCGTACGAGAAGAAGAGCCTGGACGCGGCGGTCCGGCCGTGGCGGGAACGCTTCCCCGGCGTGCCGGTGACGGAACACGTGGAGATGGGCAGCGCCGGCCAGGTCCTGCTGTCGGTGGCCGGGACGGCCCAGCTGATGGTCGTGGGCCGCCGGGCGCACCGCACGGCCGTCGGTGCCCGGATCGGCTCGGTGGCGCACGGAGTGCTGCACCACGCGGACTGCCCGGTCGCCGTCGTGCCGCACGCCTGAGCGCCGCGGCGGCTCAGTCCGCGGTCGGCTGCAGGGTCTTGCGGGCCTTGGGCAGGATGTTCTGGATGTAGTCCTCGACCGCGGTGTCGATGCCGATGTCGTGCTGGGCCCGCTCGGACATGTACCAGCGGTGTTCGAGAAGCTGGTGGTAGATCTCCGCCGGGTCCACGGCGCCGCGCAGCTCGGGCGGCACCGCCCGCACGGTCGGCCGGAACACCTCCCGCACCCAGCGGTGGGCGAGTACCTCCGGGCGGGCGCCCAGGGGGTCGCCCGGCGCGTAGTCGTCCTGGGTCGCCATCCAGCTCTCCAGGTCGTTCAGCAGCCGCCGGGCCTGGTTCTCCTCCGTGTCGAGGCCGGTCAGGCGCAGCAACTGCCGCTGGTGGTGGCCCGCGTCGACGACCTTGGGCACGAAGCTGACCGTGTCACCGTTCGAGGCGTGCTCGATCTGCATCTCGGCGACGTCGAAGCCGAGTTCGTTCAGACGGCGGATCCGGCGCTCTATGTACTGGTACTGGCCGGCCGGATAGACGGAGGTGCGGGTCAGCTCGTCCCACAGGGTGCGGTAGCGGGCACAGATCTCCATGCCGAACTCGATGGGGTCCACGGACGGGTGCAGCGCCCCGGACGCCTCCAGGTCCAGCAGCTCCCCGCTGATGTTCACCCGGGCGAGGTCCAGGTCGTACTCACGCTGTCCGACGCTGAGCTGCGGATGCAGATCACCGGTCTCGGCGTCCACCAGGTAGGCGGCGTAGGCACCCGCGTCACGCCGGAAGAGCGTGTTGGACAGCGAGCAGTCGCCCCAGGCGAACCCGGCCAGGTGCAGCCGCACCAGCAGTACGGCGAGCGCGTCCATCAGCCGGTGCATGGTGGCCGGGCGCATGGTCGTCTCGAACATCGAGCGATACGGCATCGAGCCGCCCAGATGCCGGGTGATCAGGACGCTCTCCAGCGGGGCGCCGTCCGCGGCGGTGCGGCCGGTCACCACGGCCAGGGGGTCCACCGACGGGATGCCGATCCGGTCCAGGTCGCGCAGCATGTCGTACTCGCGCTGCGCGGGCCGCTCGGCCAGTTCCTTGACGGCGATCACCTCGTCGCCGGCCCGGGAGTAGCGCACCACGTGCCGGGAGATACCGCGCGGCAGCGGCACCAGGTACTCCTCCGGCCACTCCTCGAGAGGCACGTCCCACGGCAGTTCCAGCAAGAGCGCGGGATGCTCCGGATTGGTCGCGCTGATCTGCAGTGCCATGGGCCGGGTGTCCTTGTCTCGCCGCCGATCGTCACATCAGATTAAAGGGCGTGCTCGCGGGCCCGCAGAGCGGCGTCCCGCACCGGACCACGGTGGACCGGCCCGTGCCCGGGCAGCAGCAGCTCGCCCTCGAGTTCCGCGAGCAGGTCCAGGGAGGCCACGGCACGCGGGCGCTCGTGGTGGAACATGTCCGGCAGGAGCTGCGGCCCCTCGATCCGCGAGGTGGGGTGCCCGCTGACCAGGGCGTCGCCGGAGATCAGCACGCCGGTGCCCGGCACGTGGTAGGCGCAGTGCCCGTCGGTGTGGCCCGGTGTGTGCACCGGTACGGGCCGGCCCGGCAGGTCGAGGGCACCCGCCGTCGGGAACGGCTCGGGGGCCGTGACCGGGTTGTGCGTCGTGCCGCCGGAGCGCAGCGCGTGCACCACCCACGGCAGCACCCCGGGCCGCCAGGCGTTCTTCAGCACGGTCCCGACGGCCACCTGGTGCAGGAACTCCCGGCGCGCGTGCGGCACTTCGGCCTCGTGCAGGTACACGGGCGTGCCGTACGTGGCACGCAGGTACTCGGCGGAACCCAGGTGATCGTTGTGCGCGTGCGTGATCAGCACGGCCGCGACCGCCTCCGGGGAGCTGCCCACCTCCGCGAGCGAGGCGAGGACCTGTTCCCGGTCGCCGGGGTAGCCGGTGTCGACCAGCGTGACGGCGTCGCCCTCCGTGAGGATCACCCAGTTGGTGTTGGAGCCGTGCACCAGGTAGGTGCCGTCCGCGACTTGCTGTACGTCTGTCCGCATGATCGCCCCGCGTTGTGTGGTCCGAGCCCGACGGGAGAAGGAAAGCAGACTCCGCGGCAGCCGGAATCATCGGGTCCGCAATCAACGGACCCGCGCGACAGGGCGGTTAGGGCCGCCTCACTGCACGCCGTGCGGGCGGAACTGGATGCTGACGCGCGGCCCCGGCGCCCGCGTGCTCTTGGGGACGGAGTGCTCCCAGGTGCGCTGGCAGGAGCCGCCCATCACGACGAGGTCGCCGTGGCCCAGGGGCCGGCGCACGGTGTCGCGACCGCCCCGCATCGGGCGCAGCAGCAGATCCCGGGGTGCTCCCACCGACAGGATGGCCACCATCGTGTCCTCGCGGGCACCCCGTCCGATCCGGTCGCCGTGCCAGGCCACACTGTCCCGGCCGTCGCGGTAGTAGCAGAGACCGGCCGTGGTGAACGGCTCGCCCAGTTCGCCGGCGTAGTGGGCGGACAGGGCGTCCCGCGCCTCGTCCAGTACCGGGTGCGGCAGCGGGGCGTCGGCGCCGTAGAACGCGAGCAGCCGGGGGACGTCGACGACGTGGTCGTACATCGTGCGCCGCTCCGCACGCCACGGCACCTCGGCGGCGAGCCGTTCGAACAGGTCGTCGGAGCCGCTGAGCCATGCGGGCAGGACGTCGAGCCAGGCACCGAAACCGAGGTCGGTACGGCTGATCCCGTCGAGAGGACCGAGGCGCAGCTCGTCGGTCTGGTCGAAGAGGGAGCCCTGGAGGTGCATGCGCCCAGCGTACTCCGTAATCGAAAGTATGTTCCATCGAATCGGAAGGCTTCCCCGCGAGTCTTTCGATACATCGGTGTATCGAATACAGTCATGTATCGAAAGGGGGCCGGTACATGGCCGTGGAGGGAACGACGGGGCGCGTGACCAGGCGCCGGGTGCGCACGCGGGCCAACCTCCTGGACGCGGCGTTCTCCGTGTTCGCGGCCAAGGGCTTCGGCCACGTCTCCATCGAGGAGGTCTGCGAGGCCGCCGGCTACAGCAGAGGCGCCTTCTACTCCAACTTCTCCAGCCTCGACGAGCTGTTCTTCGCCCTCTACCGCGAGCGGGCCGACCTGATCGCGGAACAGGTGTCGGGGGCCCTCGCCCTCGACGGACCCGGCCTCGACGTGCCCGCCGCCGTCGACCGCGTCACCGACGTGCTGCTCCTCGACCGGGACTGGCTCCTGGTGAAGACGGACTTCCTCGTGCACGCGGCCCGCGACCCGGACGTGGCGCGCAGCCTGCTGGAACACCGCGCGCGCCTGCGGCAGGCGATCGCCGACCGGCTCGGCCGGGCCCGTGGGCACACCGCGCTGCCCGCCGTACTGGGCGACACGGACGGCGCCGCCCGTGCCGTGGTCGCGGCGTACGACGGCGTCACCACGCAACTGCTGCTGGACCGGGACGTCGAACACGCCCGCGTCTGGCTGAAGCAACTGCTCACGGCCCTGCTGACCGACGGCAGCGGCACCCCCGATCAGAACTGAGGAAGGAACGGTCGCCATGGATGCCGACGCCATCGTCGTAGGAGCGGGCCTCGCCGGCCTGGTCGCGGCACACGAGCTGACCAGCAAGGGCCGCAAGGTCGCCCTCGTCGACCAGGAGAACGCCGCCAACCTCGGGGGACAGGCCTTCTGGTCCTTCGGCGGGCTGTTCCTCGTCGACTCGCCGCAGCAGCGGCGCCTGGGCATCAAGGACTCCTTCGACCTCGCCTGGAGCGACTGGCGCGGCAGCGCCGGCTTCGACCGGCTGGAGGACGAGGACTCCTGGGCCGTGCGCTGGGCGCGCGCCTACGTCGAGTTCGCCGCCGGGGAGAAGCGGTCCTGGCTGGACGGGCACGGCATCACGTTCCTGCCCACCGTCGGCTGGGCCGAGCGCGGCGACCTCACGGCGCACGGGCACGGCAACACCGTGCCCCGCTTCCACATCGCCTGGGGCACCGGCACCGGAGTCGTCGAACCGTTCGTCCGGTACGCCGAGCAGGCCGCGCGCGACGGGCTGCTCACCTTCCACCACCGCCACCGCGTCGACGAACTGGTCGTCGAGGACGGCACCGCCCGGGGCGTGCGCGGCACGGTCCTGGCCGACGACTCCTCACCCCGTGGCGTCGCCTCCAACCGCGACCCGGTCGGCGAGTTCGAACTCACCGCCCAGGCCGTGATCGTCACCAGCGGCGGCATCGGCGCGAACCACGACATCGTCCGCCGCTACTGGCCCGAGCGCCTCGGCACCCCGCCGCAGGAGATGGTCACCGGTGTACCCGCCTACGTCGACGGGCGGATGCTCGACATCAGCTCCGAGGCGGGCGCACGGCTGGTCAACCGCGACCGCATGTGGCACTACACCGAGGGTCTGCAGAACTGGGACCCGATCTGGCCCGGCCACGGCATCCGCATCCTGCCCGGGCCGTCCTCGATGTGGTTCGACGCCCTCGGTCGCCGCCTGCCCGGGCCCTGCCTGCCCGGCTACGACACCCTCGGCACCCTGAAGCACCTGCGCACCACCGAGGACATCGCCGGGTACGACCACTCCTGGTTCATCCTCACCCAGAAGATCATCGAGAAGGAGTTCGCACTGTCGGGCTCCGAGCAGAACCCCGACATCACCGCCAAGGACCGCGCCGGGTTCCTCAAGGAACGCATCCTCGGCAAGGGCGCGCCCGGACCGGTCGACGCGTTCCTGCGCAAGGGCGCCGACTTCGTGACCGCGACCGGCGTCGAACAGCTCGTCGCGAAGATGAACGAACTCACCGACAAGCCGCTCCTCGACGCGGCCGGGATCAAGCGCCAGATCGAGGCGCGCGACCTGCAGATAGCCAACCCCTACGCCAAGGACGCCCAGGTGCAGGGCATCCGCAACGCCCGCCGCTACATCGGCGACCGACTCGGCCGGGTCGCCACCCCGCACCGCATCCTCGACCCGGCCGCCGGCCCCCTGATCGGCGTCAAGCTGCACATCCTCACCCGCAAGACCCTCGGCGGCATCCAGACCGACCTCGACTCCCGCGCCCTCGGGGCGGACGGCAAGCCGGTGGAGGGGCTGTACGCGGCCGGCGAGGTCGCCGGCTTCGGCGGCGGCGGTGTCCACGGCTACAACGCCCTGGAGGGCACCTTCCTCGGCGGCTGCCTCTTCTCGGGGCGGGCGGCGGGCCGGGCGGCGGCGAAGCAGACCGCCTGACGGGCTCGGGCCCGTCTCCTCAGCCTTCGAGGAGACGGGCCAGTACCGTCGCGTGGCTCCGTTCCGGCGTCTTGGACGCGGTCAGCAGTGTCACGTCGCCCTTGCGGACCAGGTCCCGCACCCGGCCGAGGAGTTCGGCGGCCTCGTCGCCGGTGAGCTCCGCCTCGTACCGCTCGGCGAACTCCTCGTAGGAGGCCTCGCCCGCGTGGTACCAGCGGCGCAGCTCCGTCGACGGGGTGACCGCCTTCGGCCACTCGTCCACCTGGGCCGCGTCCTTCGACAGTCCGCGCGGCCACAGCCGGTCGACCAGGACGCGGGTGCCGTCGTCAGGCTCGGGCGGATCGTAGACACGGCGGACGCGCACGCTCATGGTCGGGCCCTTCTGCGACGGACGGGTCTGCCGCGAGCGTAACCCCGGCCGCACCGAACGGCCGGTGGGCGGACGTCAGCCGGAGCGGCGCCGGGCTGCCGCGCGCCGCTTCAGCGCACGCCGTTCCGTCTCGCTCGTGCCGCCCCACACACCGATGGACTGCCCCGTGTCCATGGCCCATTGCAGGCACTCGTCCTGGACGGGGCAGCGCCGGCACACCGACTTGGCCTGCTCCGTCTGGAGCAGGGCCGGGCCCGTGGTGCCGATCGGGAAGAAGAGCTCGGGGTCCTCGTGCCGGCAGGCAGCGTGGTCTCGCCAGTTGTCCATCGAAGTCACCTGCATCACAGTAGAAACGTGCCCGTTCGGATGCTTACTCCTTTTCGGGTCACCTGTCGATGCCTCGTGAAACAACGTCGCCCGGACAACCGGTCACTGCTCGCGCATGCCCCAGGGCGAGCCGTAGGCCGTCAGCAGGTCCAGGAACGGGCCGGCCGGGAACGCCTCCGGGCCGAGCACGCCGGTGCCGGACCAGGCGCCGGTGGCGAGGAGTTCGAGCGCGACGACCGGGTTGACGGCGGTCTGCCACACCACGGCCTGGCTGCCGTACTCCGTCATGGACCACTGGTTGTCGACCACGTGGTACAGGTACACCTCGCGCGGCTTCCCGTCCTTGACGCCCCGCACCCATGTGCCCGCGCACGTCTTGCCGTGCATCCGCTCGCCCAGGGTCGCCGGGTCGGGCAGGCACGCGGCGACCACGTCCCGGGGTGAGACCGCCACCGGGCCGTCCGGCCCCGGCACCGTGACCGGGTCGGTGCGGTCCAGACCCAGCAGGTGCAGTGTCTTCAGCGTCTCGACGAACTCCCTGCCCAGGCCGTACTTGAAGGTGACCCGGCGTGCGTCGACCCAGCGCGGGACGAGCAGCACCTCCTCGTGCTCCACGTTGACGCACTCGACCGGGCCGATGCCCTCGGGGAAGTCGAAGACCTCGGGCTCGCTGAAGGGTTCGGTGGTGAACCAGCCCCGGCCGGTCTCGTAGACGACCGGGGGGTTGAGGCATTCCTCGATGGTGGTCCAGATGCTGAACGAGGGCGCGAAGTCATAGCCGTCGACGGTCAGATTGGCGCCGTCACGGATGCCGATCTCCTCGATCTCGTCGAAGAGTTCGTCGGCGGCGTACCGTGCGAAGACGTCCGACAGGCCCGGCTCCACCCCCATGCCGACGAGGGCCAGGACCCCCTCCTTCTCCCAGTCGGCCGCCTGCGCGAACTGCTCGTCGCCGAGCTTCACCCCGCACTCCGCGTACGGCCGTTCCTCGTGCGGGTGGGACAGCGACATCGCCATGTCGAGATAGTTGGCGCCCGCGGCGCGGGCCGCGCGGAACAGGGGCATCACGAAGCGGGGGTCGGTGGCGTTGAGCAGGGCGTCGCAGCGGTGCCGTGCCAGCAGGCGGGCCACCGCCGCCTCGTCGCCGGCGTCCACCTGCTCGGCGGTGAACCGCGCGTCGCCGCCGAGCGCCGCGACCGCCGCCTCGGCCCGGGCCGGGGCGTAGTCGGCCACCACCATCGCCTCGAAGAACGGCCGCCGGGCCGCGATACGGGTGATCGCGCCGCCCACACCGCCGGCGCCCACGAGCAGTACACGCATGACAGAAACTCCCTATTTGCGAAGAACGTGACGGGGCCCTTGAGGAGATGAAACGCCGCCCTCTGTCTTAAGGTCAATGGCGTTGGCATAAGGAGGGAGCCGTCGTGCCGAAGCCCGTGGTGCCCGAGGAGAAACGCCGTCGGCGCAGGCCCACCAAGAGCGGCACCGTGCTGTCCGAGGAGCTGATCGTCGAGACGGCGCTGCGCATGCTGCACGAACACGGCAGCGCGGGGCTGACCGCCCGCAGGCTCGGCCTGGCCCTGGACGCCGACCCGAGTACGCTCTACCGGTACTTCCGGGGCATGGACGACCTGACGCTCGCCATCGGCGACGCGCTGATCGGGCAGGCGCTCGGCGGCTGGGCGCCGACGGGGGAGTGGCGGGCGGACCTGCGGGCCGTCGGGCTGCGCATCCACGCCGCGTACGTGGCCCATCCGCAGGCGGCCGTGCTCACCGCCAGCCGTGTCTCGGGCCGGGCCCACGAACTCGCGGCCGACGAGGCGGTCCTGGACGTGCTGCGCACGGCGGGCTTCCCGCTGCCGGACGCGGTGCGGGTCTACCACGCCTTCGTCGACACCACCCTGGCCTTCGCAGCGCTCGACGCCGCCTCGCTGGCGCTGCCCCGCGCCTCACTGCGCGCGGACGAGGAGATGTGGCGCTCGACGTACGCCCGCCTGCCCGCCACCACCCACCCCCGCATCGCGGAAGCGGCACCCCTTCTCGCCACCCGCATGCTGACCAGCGCCTATCCGACGGCCCTGGACATGCTGCTGCACAGCGCGGCGGCGCAGTTGGACAGCAGCGGGGAGTAGGGCGGCACGCCTCAGTTGCGCAGTGCCTCCGCGGCGGTCGTCGTCACCGTCTCCGCGACCTGCGCCAGCGCCGGGGAATCGAGCTTCCATTGCTGCCAGTACAGGGGAACGTCGACCGTCCGGCCCGGGGCGAGTCCGACGAGCCCGCCGGTGCGCAGCAGCGGGTCCGCCTGGGCCTCGGGCACCAGGCCCCAGCCCAGTCCGGCGGCCACGGCGTCGACGAATCCCTCCGACGTCGGTACGTAGTGCCGCAGGGGACTCGCGCTGCTCCGCCCCCCGGTGAGCCGGCGGACGAAGCCGTCCTGGAAGTCGTCCCTGCGGTCGAAGGTCACGACGGGCACATCGAGAAGCACCTGCTCCAGAGGGCCGCCGAGGTGGCGTGCGGCGAAGTCCGGCGCGGCCACCGGGACGTAGCGCATCCGCCCGAGGGGCCGCACCGAGCAGCCCGGCACGGCATCCGCCGACGAGGTCACCGCGGCCATCACCACCCCCTCCCGCAGCAGCGCCGCCGTGTGGTCCTCGTCCTCGCGGCGCAGCTCGAAGTAGAGCCGCAGCTCCTCCGGAACGCGCGTGAGCACCCCGAGGAACCAGGTGGCCAGCGAGTCCGCGTTCACCGCCACCGAGACCCGGGTCGGCTCGCCGGTACCGCTCAGGCCCAGCTCCGCGTACGCGTCGCGCTCCAGCCGCGCCACCTGGCGGGCCAGCCGCACCAGCACCTCGCCCGACTCGGTGGGCCGCACCGGCTTGGTCCGCAGCAGCAGGACCCGCCCCGTGCGCTGCTCCAGCGCCTTCACGCGCTGGCTGATCGCCGAGGGCGTCACATGCAGCGCGGCCGCCGCCGCGTCGAAGGTGCCCTCGTCCACGACCGCGAGCAGGGTCCGCACCTGGTCCAGAGGCAGGTCCGCCATCAAGGAGGTCATCACTTGAGCTAATGATACGTAAGAATCTTTAGCTGTACCCGAGACGGGTCCGTCCGTAGCGTCAAGGTCATGACCAGCACCTTCACCGCCGCAGCCGCGGGATTCGGCACCGGACTGTCCCTCATCGTCGCCATCGGTGCCCAGAACGCCTTCGTCCTGCGCCAAGGAGTCCGCCGCGAGGCGGTCCTCGCCGTGGTCGGCATCTGCGCCCTGTCCGACGCCGCCCTCATCGCGCTCGGGGCCGGCGGCGTCGGCGCGGTGGTGGTGACG
>NZ_JBHUQX010000089.1:0-24884 GCF_042674225.1 Streptomyces sp. NPDC056948 | reverse complement strand
GCGGCCCGCGGCGCACAGCCGCGCCGCCCGGGCGCGCCGGCCGGGGGGGGGCGGGGGGGGGCGGCCCGGTGCGGACGGTCCTGGACCGTCCCGGTCGGTTCTGCTCAGCTCTCCGGTCCGCTGATGTTGACCATCCACGGGGTGCCGAAGCGGTCCGTGCACATGCCGAACTCGTCGCCCCACATCTGCTTCTCCAGCGGCACCGACACCGAGCCGCCCGCGGACAGCTTCTCCCAGTAGCCGCGCAGCTCGGCGTCGTCGTCACCGCTCAGGCTCACCGAGAAGGGGTTGCCCGGCGCGGACTCCAGGCCCGGCGGGTTGTCGGCGCCCATCAGGGTGAAGCCGCTGGTGGTTTGCAGCATGCCGTGCATGATCTTGTCGGCGTTCGGGGCGTCCGCCTGGCCGAAGTCGCCGTAGCTGTTGAGGGTGAGGTTGCCGCCGAAGACCTCCTTGTAGAACTCCATCGCCTGCCGGGCTTCGCCGTTGAAGTTGAGGTACGGATTGAGGCGCGTGACCATGAGAACCTCCCGAAGGGGCAAAAGGGTCATTTGCGCGCAGCGTAGCGCCGGGCACCGACAATGGCTCGCCGAGCGCGCCACGCAGGGGGCCGGGGGAGTGGGGCGAGGCGGGTGCCGGAAGGCCGGAGCGGGCGCCAACCGCCTTGTTAGCGTTGGCCCTTGAGCAGAGGGGGACGGAAACAGCTCATGACATCGACCACCTTCCGCATCGGCGGGGATCTGGACGTACGCCGGCTCGGTTTCGGAGCCATGCATCTGCCGACCGAGCCCGGGTCCGACCGGGAGAACGCCCTCGCGGTCGCCCGGCGGGCCGTGGACCTGGGCGTCACACTGATCGACACGGCCCACCTGTACGCCGAGGGAGCCAACGAGGAGCTGCTCGCCGAGGCGCTGCACCCCTACCCGGAGGGGCTGCTGATCACCACCAAGGTCGGTGTCGCGCGTACCGGCCCGGGAGGCGAGTGGAAGTTCGACGGGCGGCCCGAGATCCTGCGCGACCAGGTCGAGCAGGCTCTGCGCCGACTGCGGGTCGAGCGGATCGAACTGCTCCAGCTGCACCGCATCGACCCCGACACGCCGCTCGCAGACCAGCTCGGCACGCTGCGGGAGCTTCAGACCGAGGGCCTGGTCGGACGGATCGGGCTGTCGGAGGTCACCGTCGCCGAGCTGGCCGAGGCCCGGGAGATCGTCGACGTCGTGAGCGTGCAGAACCGCTACAACCTGCTCGACCGGGAGCACGAGCCCGTTCTCGCGGCGTGTGCGGCGGCCGGTATCGCCTTCCTGCCGTGGCGGCCCGTGGCGTGGGGGAAGGCGGGGGCCGAGGCCGAGATCGCCGCCGTGGCGGCCGACCTCGGGGCGACGCCCACGCAGGTCGCGCTCGCCTGGCTCCTCGACCGCGCACCGGTCGTCCTGCCGATCCCCGGTACGGCCCGGATCGAGCACCTGGAGGAGAACCTCGCCGCGGCGGACCTCGACCTGACGCCCGCCCAGCGCGACCGCCTCGACCGGCTGGCCGAGGGGACACGGGCGGAATCAGGGTCGGACTAGCCCCCGGGCGTCGCGCCGAAGCTCACGCCTCGTCGGACCCGGACTCCCCGTTGTTCCAGTCGTACGGGCCCCCGCCGCGCCACTCGATCAGCTCGGTGTCGTCGACGGCCGTGTCGGTGGTGGGCAGGCCCTCGCGGTGCAGGAGGTCCAGTACGTCGAACAGGCTGTAGGCGACGCCCATGCGCTCGCCGTGGATGGTCACCAGCCGTCCGCCGTCCGACGCGGGCGGCTGCACGACCACGGGGGGTTGACCGTCCATAGCCCCACCATGCGCCCGAAACGGACGGTTCGCAGCTCGGCCTGGACCATACGCGGGACCAACCGGTACGGCACCCGGGGCCCGAGCCCCCGGCGCCGGGTGCTCTGTGCGCCGGTGACAAGGCGCGACCGGGAAACTGAATTCTCGTCAGCACACCCTGAGGGCCCTCCCGCCACAGTCCTAGCGTCCGTGGCATGGACATGAACCGCAGGAGCAGAGGGAAGTGGCGCGGTGCCGCGCTCGCGGTACTGCTGACCGCCGGGACACTCACGGCCGCCGCCCCGGGGGCCCGGGCCGACGGGGCGCGGACCGAGACGCCTGTCGCGTCGACGTCCCCCGTCACCGGGGTGACCGAGTCGGTCGTACGGGTGAAGGTACCGCTGCCGGAGTCGGCCGGGCCTCGTCCGGCCGCGTGCGACTGGCTGTCGTATCTGCGCTACCGCTCGGCCGACGGGCCCGCCGCGTCGGCCGGCGCGGACCGGATCCTCATCGCCCAGCCCGGCATCCTGGAAGGAGCCGGGGCCTTCGACAGCGTCGCCCGCAACACCGTCACCAGGGCTGCCGAGCAGGGCGCGCACATCGAGTTCTGGGCACTGGACCGGCGCTCCAACTGCCTGGAGGACCGCACCGGCATCGCCTCCGGCGACCAGCACAGCGCTGTCGACTACTACTACCGCGGCAAGCAGGTCGACGGCCGGACCTTCGACGGCTACGCGGGCAACGGACAACTGGGCTGGATGGCGAAGCTCGGGATCGAGCAGACCGTACGGGACCAGTACGACCTGCTCACCGCCGAGTTGCCCGACCAGACGCAGCGCAAGCGGAAGGTGCTGTGCGGCGGGCACTCGCTGGGCGGAGTCATCACCGGATACTTCGCCGCCGCCGACTTCGACGGAAACCGGGCCACCACGGCCGACGCCGGGTACAACCAGTGCGCCGGCTACTTCGCCCTCGACACGACCGTCTCCACCTCGCTCGCCGACCTCAGCGGCAGCCTGCCCGACGACACCAACCTGCCCGACATCGGCCTCGGTTACGGCGTGGTCCAGGCCGGGCTGGACAGCGGACTGCTGTCGCGCACGCTGTCCGCGCCGGTGCTGCTCAACCCCGAGACCATGACCCTGCTCGGCATCGCGGGTCTCGGGGCCCTCAAGGATCTGGAGGGTGAGGCCGACCTGCCCGGCTATCTGCCCTCCAACCTCAACGTCGAGGCCACCAACCGCTTCCTGTTCGCCAAGGACACCGCCGCGTTCCTCAGCGGCTCGCCGTCCGTGAAGGACTTCCGGCTCACCAACGGGGCGGTGCTCGGGGCGCTGCTGGACGACAACTCCGTACCGCTGGCGTTCCTGCAGACCAGCGTCGGCTTCTTCGACGGCGGGCCCATCGCCGACAAGAGCTTCCCGGTGGCCAACGGCGGTGCGCAGCAGCCCGGTCTGTACGGCACCGCGTACAAGGCCATCCCGGACCGGCCCGAGGGCCCGCTCTACACCTGGCGTAACTACGACCGTGTCGGCGACCCGGACGACCCCGGCTACCGGTCGGCCGACGGCACCCCGTTCACCGGTGCGGGCGAGGAGGTCACCGATGTGCGGCAACTGGCCCGCAGCCTGGCCGAGCAGCCGCTGGACTTCACCGAGCAGTACTTCCCGACCAAGCTGGTCACGGACATCCAGCAGGGCACCTCGCCGCAGGTGAAGAAGCTCGTCGTCCATCCGGGCGGGCTCACCGCCAACCCGGTGCTCACCGTCCTCGCCGGTGAGGGACTGCTGGCGGGCCGGGTGCCGCCCGAGCTGCATCCCGTGGTCGCCGACGGCTACCAGCACCTCGACGTGCTGACCGCCGCACCCACGCAGAACAACGGCAGGCCCGAGATCGTCTCCACCAGCCTCGCCGGCTTCGCCCGGTCACCCCGCTAGACACCGGAACGGGGCCCGGGAGGAGATCCTCCCGGGCCCCTTGGTGTGCCGCCGGGACTAGAGCCTGCCGGCGGCGAACGTGGCGGCCGCGTCGGCGTTGTCGCGGTAGCTCAGATGCGCCCCGACGTCACCCCCGCCGTTCTCGCAGACGGGGTCGCCCTGGGCGCAGAGGTCCAGGGTGCGGCTCTGGTAGGTGCCGGTGACGCTCTTGCCGAGGGCGCGGATCGGGTTGCCGAACAGCAGCACCGCGGAGACCTTCGGCTCGACCGCGGCGGGCAGCGTGGCCACGATGGGGCTGCCGACCACCGCGCCCGCGCTGCTGATGCCGATCGAGTTGTCGACGACGTTCGCGCCCTGCGAATAGCCGACGAGAACGAACTTCTGGTTCGGGCAGGCGGCGGCCTGGCTCTTCACATGGTTCACCAGGTCCAGATTGCCCTGCGCCGCGGATGTCGGGGAGAGGTCGGCGGGATAGTTCACCTTGTAGCTGGACAGGCTTTTGCCCACTGCTTTCTTCTGCAGGGCGGAAAGCACCGGGTCGCCGACGATGAAGCCGAGCGTCCCGGGCTCGAAGGTGCCGCGAGCCGAGACGAGTTCCACGTCGGAGCAGGCCGCGGCCGAGGCCGGGGGTGCCGAGAGGGTGGCGAGCCCGGCCCCGCCGACCAGCGAGAGCGCGGCGAGACACAAACGGATACGCATGGGGGATCCTCCGCGTGTGAGGCGCGTCGAGCGCCTGCGAAAAAGGACGGCCCGAACGTATTCGCTTTCCCTCACCAGGAGTTATGGACGGGATTATGGAATCCCCGCCGTTTTTTGTCGCCGATTGAGTACGCCGCTGAATGCGGGAGTCAGTTCTGCCGTGTGTGCAGGGATTCCGCGCGCAACGCGAGAATGAGATCGAGGCGAGTGCCCGGATCGTGCAGGGCGTCGCCGAAGAGCTTCTCCAGTTGACGCAGGCGGTAGCGGACGGTCTGCGGGTGGATGTGCAGCCGTGCCGCGACGTCCGGCACGTTGCTGCCGCTGAGCAGCCAGGCCAGCAGCGTCTCGGCGAGCCGGTCGCGCTGCCCCGCCGAGACCGTGTCGAGCGGCGCGAGGACCCGCCCCTGGAGCCGCTCCAGCAGCGGCTCGTCGCCGTACAGCAGCAGGGTCGACAGATGGTCGGAGCAGCGCTCCACGCCCTGGCGGGGCAGGATGCCACGCCCCATCAGCCCGAGCGCCCTGGTGGCCAGGCTCAGCGACTGCGCCGCCTCCGTGACCGCCACCGTCGGGCCGATCGCGGCGGGCCGGCCGCGCAGGGCGAGCGTGAACGCCCGGCCGAAGCGGCCTGAGCCGTCCGGGTCGGGCACCAGCATGCGCGGCGGTCGGGACTCCATGTCCACCAGCGCGCCCGCCGCCGCCAGCGGCCGGTCCTCCTCCCGCCGGTCCGGCGCCGCCGCCAGCGCCACCACGGCGACCGTCCGGGGCACCGGCCAGCGCGCGCCGTGGGCCAGATCCTGCACGGCCTCCAGCGCCACCGGACCGTCCTCCAGCAGCAGATCGAGCAACCGTCTGCGACGCCGCTCCAGCTCGTCGGAGCTGCGCAGCTGGGCCTCCGCGTAGCCGGCCGCGGCCGCCTGGGCGACCTCGTGCACGGTGCGGAACGCCAGCTCACCGAGCGCGGCGACGACGCTGGAGTCGAGGCCGAGTTGCTCCGCCGTGGAGCCCATCAGCCGCCAGGCGTGCAGCCCGCCCACCCGCAACGCGGACTGCAACGCGTCCAGGCTGCGGCCCTCCAGGGCCTCGCCGCGCCCCAGTTCGTAGTACGTCGCCGCGATCGCGCCCCCGTCGTCGCGCGGGTCGGCGATGTGGTCGACGAACAGGGTCAGTGCCTGCACCACCCCGGACCGCAGGTTCTTGCGGTACGTCCCGCCGGCGGGCCGCGCGTACTCGGGAACCTGACGGCAGACCTCTTCCTCCACCAGGTCGGCGACGGACGCCAGTTGGGCGCGCAGCAGCTCCGCCAGCTCGGGCGGCACCGGCGGCGTGCCGGGACGGTCCGGCACGCCGTGCGGGGTGGGCACAGCCATCACGGACACTCCTTTCGACCGGAAGCGGCTCACCCGCGGGCTGTTGCCAGTGGGACGAGTGGGAAGTCCAGTGTTGGACGGACGTCCCCTCCGCTCCGTTCCGTGCCCCGACGGCACCTCCGTCACTCCGGCACGCCCAGCGCAGGGGCGAGCATCGGCCACGAGGCGGTGAACTCCCGCTTCCAGTAGGGCCAGTCGTGTCCTCCTCCCGAGTAGAAGTGCGTGGTGGCCCGGACACCCAGAAGGGCCAGCGCCCCGGCGAAGCCCTGGGCCGAGGGCCACAGGGCGCTCTCCAGCACCCCGGGCAGCGGATCGCCGCCGCCCGGGCCCACTCCGCTGCCCTGCGAGACGTACAGGGCGGTGCCGCGCAGCCCGGTGGCGCGGGTCCGCGGGTTGAAGTCGCGCCAGGTCAGGGCGTTGAACAGCGGATGACCCCACAGGGACTGGGCCGGCAGGTTCTCCCGGGCCACGATGGCGTCCATGATGGCGGGAACACCGGGGGCGGTGGTGTCGAGGATGCCGCTGTAGGAGGCCGCGGCCTTGAACGCGCCGGGGTGGCGGGCCGCGTGGGCCATCGCGCCGTAGCCGCCGGTGGAGACCCCGGCGACCGCCTGTACGCCGGAGGCCCGGTAGTCCCGGGCCAGCAGCGCCGGCACCTCCTTGACCTGGAAGGTCTCGTAGTCGGGGCCGCCGCGCCAGACCGTGGGGATGCCGGTGGGGCCCGCGTCCGGCATCGCCACGATCAGGCCGCGGCCCTCGGTGAAGGCCTCGATGTCCGTCTCGCGGGTCCAGGACGTGTAGTCGTCGTGGGCGCCGTGCAGCAGGTACAGCACGGGATACTTCCGCTCCGGCCGGGTGCCGAAGTCCGACGGCAGGATCAGCCGGACGGGCGCGCTGCGGCCGAGCGCGGCGGAGGGCACGGACACGTCGAGGGTGCGCGGCCCGAGCCGGGTGGCCGCCCCGGCACGGGCCGTGCCGCTCGCGGCCCCGAACAGGGCGGCGAGGCCGGCGGCGGCCGTCGCTCTGGCGACGGTGCGCCGGGACACTCCGGCAGCGGGCTTCGGCGACAGGTCGGACATGGCGGCTCCTCGGGTTTCCGGTTTCAGGGGGCCCGCTCGGCGAGCACCCGGCTCAGGTGGGCGGTGATCTCGTCGACGTGCGGCGGGTCGAGCAGCGACAGATGGTGACCGGGCACCGGCACGACCTCCAGGCGTGGGCACACCTCGTCCCAGCCCAGCGCCTCGTCGTCCCGTTCGTACGCCGGGTCGCGCACGGTGTGCGGCGCGGGCTCGGCGGCCCGGTAGAGGACGACCGGCCCGTCGTAGCCGCCGGGACGGTGCGCCTCGCCGATGCCCAGGTCCAGGTAGGAGGCCCGCTGGTGTTCCAGCGCGGCGGCCGGAAGGTCGGCGGCCTCGCGCAGCGCCCGCAGCACGGTGTCGATGCGGACCCCGTCGTCGTCCAGGGCCACCAGGTCGTCGTACGGCAACTCCAGCCGCACGCCGTAGGTGTCGGCGACGTGGCGGGCGAAGCCCTCGAAATGCGCCCGGATCCGATCGGCCCGCGTCAGTCCCGGCCGGGGGAGCGGGCGTACGGAGTCGATGAGCACGACCAGCCGCACCTCCCGCCCCGCGGCGGTCAGTTGCCGCGCGGTCTCCTGGGCGACGAAGCCGCCGAAGGACCAGCCGCCCAGCAGACAGGGCCCGTCGGGGTGAGCCGCGTTGATCGCCTCGGCGTAGCGGCGCGCCTTCTCCGGTACGGTCCGGGCCTCCTCGATCCGCTCCAGCCCGTACACCGGCTGGTCGTCCCCGAGTCGCTCGGCGAGCGTGCGGTAGACGGTGACCGGGCCGCCGGCGGCGTGGACGAGGAACAGCGGGGGCCGCGAACCGGTGGCACGCAGCGGGCGCAGCGGGGTGTCCTCGCGGGGGAGGGCCTGCCGGATCCGGGCGGCGGCGTCCTCGACGGTGACGGCGGCGAACAGGTCGCGCAGGGGCAGTGCGATGCCGAACTCGCGCTCCACCGCGGTACGGACGCGGACGGCCATCAGCGAGTCCAGGCCCAGGTCGGCCAGAGCCGTGCCCGGGGTGAGCCGGGTGGGCGGGTGACCGGTGACGGCGGCCATGTGATGGGTCAGCCGGGCCAGGACCGAAGAGGGCTCCGCGACTTCGGCGGGAGGTTCCTCCGTGACCGGCTCGGGGTGTGCCCGGCCGTCCGTCCACCAGTGCCGTACGTGCCGCCACCGGGGCAGGGGCAGGTCGACGACCCGGCCGGGTGGCACCGGCAGCCGTTGGCCCGCGACGTACAGGGCGCCGAGCTGTCCCGCGAACGCCTCCGAACCGTCGGCGTCCCGGCGCAGGGTGGCCAGGGCGAGGGCGCCGGGCACGGTGTCGGAGACGGCCCCCGTCAGGACCGGACGGGGCGAGATCTCGAGGTACGCCGTATGGCCGTCGGCCGCGGCCGAGGCGAGCGCCCGGTCCAGCCGCACGGGCCGCCGCAGGTTGGCCGCCCAGTGGTCCGCGTCGAACACGCAGTCGCCGCGCGGGTCGTCGAGGACGGTGGAATAGACGGGGACACTCGGCCGCCGCCCCCGGATACCGGCCAGCGCGTCGACGAGTTCCGGCAGCAGCGGGTCCACCTGGGGCGAGTGCCCGGCACCGACGACCCGCATGGCCCGCGCCGCCCGGCCCTGCCCCTCCAGCCGGCGCACGAGCCCGGCCACCGCCGCTTCCTCTCCCGTGACGACCTTCTGCCGCGGGGAGGAGTGCACGGCGACATGCACACCTGGGAAGTCCCGCTCCAGGGACTCCAGTTCGGCGTCGTCCAGGTCCACCACGGCCATCGCGCCGCCGCTCAGCCCGCTCAGCAGCCGGGCCCGTACGGCGATGACTCGCGCCCCGTCCGCCACGTCCAGCGCGCCCGCGCACACGGCCGCCGCCACCTCGCCCATGGAGTGGCCGATCACGGCGGCGGGCTCCACCCCGTACGCACGCCACAGCTCGGCGAGCGCCAATTGCAGCCCGAACAGGACGGGTTGGGCGATTTCCAGGCGGTCGAGACCGGCACCGGACGACAGGTGGTCGTACAGGGACAGGCCGCACTCCGGGGCGAGGTGCGGGTCGAGTTTCTCGACGGCGGCGGCGAACGCGGGTTCCTCGGCCAGCAGCCGGCGCCCCATGCCGGGCCACTGGCTGCCGTAGCCGGAGAAGACCCACACCGTGCCGTTGCCGACGCGGTCGCGGTCACCGGTCACCACCCGCGCGTCGGGATGCCCTGTCGCCAACGCCCCCAGAACATCGGCCAGTTCGGCACGGTCCCGGGCGACCACGGCGGCACGTACGGGACCCCGGCCCGTGCGCCCCGCCAGGGTCCGGGCCACGTCGGCGGGGTGCGCGGCGCTTTCGCGCAGCCGGCCGGCCAGTCTGCCCGCCGTGTCGCGGAGGCGCTCGGCGTCGAGATCGGAGAGCGGGTGCAGGCGGGCCGCGGGTTCCTCGGCCGGCCGGGCCGGGACCAGGCCGGGCGGCCCTTCCTCCAGCACCACATGCGCGTTGGTGCCGCCGAAGCCGAACCCGGAGACCCCCGCGACAGCGGTGCCGCCGTAGCGGGGCCAGGGCTCCGGCTCGGTCACCACCCGCAGCCGGTCATCGGAGAGGGAACTGCCCTTGGAACAGTGCAGCGAGGGCGGGATGCTGTCGTGGTGCAGGGCCAGCACGGTCTTCACCAGGCCGGCGATGCCCGCGGCCGACTCCAGATGCCCGAGGTTGCTCTTGACCGACCCGAGCAGGAGCGGCTGGTCCGGGTCACGGTCCGCGCCGAGCACCGCGCCGAGCGAGCCCGCCTCGATCGGGTCGCCCAAGGGGGTGCCGGTGCCGTGCGCCTCGACGTAGTCGACGTGCTCCGCGGCGAGCCCCGCCCGTGCGTACGCGCTCCGCAGCAGTGCCTGCTGCGCGGCCGGGTTGGGTGCCATGAGGCCGTTCGAGCGGCCGTCGGAGTTGACGGCGGTGGCGCGGACGACGGCCAGGACGCGGTCGCCGTCCCGCTCGGCGTCGGACAGTCGCTTGAGGATCACGGCAGCGCAGCCCTCGCCGCGCCCGATGCCGTCCGCCGACGCCGAGAACGGCTTGCAGCGCCCGTCCGGCGCGAGGGCCCCCGCTCGCCGGAAGGCGACCGAGACGGCCGGCGACAGCAGCAGGTTGACCCCGGCGGCGATCGCCGTGTCGCTCTCGCCCGTGCGCAGACTGACACAGGCGTGGTGCACGGCGACCAGCGAGGACGAGCAGGCCGTGTCGACGGCCATGCTGGGCCCCCGGGTGTCCAGCACGTAGGCGAGCCGCCCGGCGGCGACGCTCAGGGCGCCCCCGGCCGGTGCCCAGGGATCGACGGCGGCCGGGTCGGCGCCCGTGAGCTGCCCGTACTCGGGGGCGGAGACGCCGACGAACACGCCGGTGGCGGTGCCCGCCAGGGACCCGGCCGGCACGGCGGCGTGGTCGAGCGCCTCGTGCACGACCTCCAGCAGGATCCGCTGCTGGGGGTCCATCACCGCGGCCTCGCGCGGGGTGATGCGGAAGAAGTCCGCGTCGAACCCGGCGATGTCGTCGAGATAGCCGCCGTACGGGTGCGCGTCCGCGGGCGGGAAGGCGGTGAAGTCGCGCCAGCGGTCCTCCGGGACGCGCCGGATCGCGTCGACGCCCTCGCTGAGCAGCCGCCAGTAGCCGTCCGGGCCGTGCACCCCGCCGGGCAGCCGGCAGCCGATTCCGACGACCGCGACCGGCTCGGCCGTACCGCTCGGCAGTCCGGCTCGCGGCCTTGGATCGGTCCTGGACCCCGATGCTCGCGTGCCGCACAGCCGCGCCACCAGCGCCTCTCCGGTCGGCGTCTCCCACAGCAGGGTCGTCGGCAGTTCCTGCCCCGTGGCCCGGGACAGCTCACCGGCCAGGGCGACCGCGTCCCGCGAGGACATGCCGAGGTCGGCCAGGGGCCGGTCCATCGGGACGGCCTCGGGGGACGTGCCGCACCAGGCCGCCACCCGCTCGGCGATGAGCCGGCGCAGCGCGCCCTCGTCGACGGGCCTCATCCCGCGGCACCCGCCGTCGCCGCCCGGGCCCGGCCGCCGTACGCGCCCTCCAGATACCGGGTCCGGGTCAGTGCCCGCGACACCTTCCCGCTCGAGGTACGCGGCACCGTCCCCGGCGGCACCAGGACCACGTCGGCGAGCCGCAGCCCATGCCGGGCGGAGACGGCACCGCGCACGGCACGCACCACGCCCGGCACGTCGAGCTCCGCGAGGCGCGCGGTCCGCGCGTGCTCCGCCACGACGACGACCCCCTCACCGGCGCCGCCCGGCACGGCGAACGCCGCGAGCCGGTCCCGGCGCACCGCCGGGTCCGCGTCCTGGGCCGTCGCCTCGACGTCCTGCGGATAGTGGTTGCGGCCGTCCACGATGATCAGGTCCTTCAACCGCCCCGTGACGACCAGTTGGCCCTCCAGCACCGTCCCCAGATCGCCTGTCCGCAGCCAGCCGCCCGGACCGGCCGCGGCGTCCGCGAACTCGGCGCCGAACACGTCCCGCGACTCCCGGTTCCAGTAGCCGCGTCCCACGTTCGGCCCCTGCACCCAGATCTCGCCGACCTCACCCTCCGACAACAGGGCCCGCGTCACCGGGTCGGCGACCCGGACCCGCTGGCCGGCCGGGGTGCCACAGCCCGCCAGCAGCACGGCCCGGGGATCGTCCGGCCGCGCGGACAGGGCCTTCCCGGCCGCCAGGGCGTCACGGTCGAGCGCGAACCGGGTGAGCGGTTCGCCCGGCCGGCCCGCGCAGACGAACACGGTGGCCTCGGCCAGGCCGTACGACGGGCAGTGCGTCTCCGGCGCCAGGCCCTGGCCGGCGAACGCCGCGTGGAAACGGTCGGCCGTGCCCGGGCGGACCGGTTCGCTGCCGTTGATCAGCGCCGTGACCCTTTCGAAGCGCAGCCCCTCCTTCTGCTCGTCGGTCACGGTCGCGACGCAGTAGTCGTAGGCGAAGTTGGGCGCGGCGCTCACGACGTTCGGATGCGCGGCGAGCAGCCGCAGCCAGCGCACCGGCTCGTGCAGGAACGCGGCCGGGTCCATGAGGACCGACACAAGCCCGCGTGTCACCGGGGCCGCGATGCTGAGCACCAGCCCCATGTCGTGGTAGAGCGGCAGCCAGCCCACGCAGGTCAGCGGCCGGGCGTCGGCACCGTAGGCGGTCAGCGCCTGGCCGGCGTTGGCGACGACGTTGCCGTGGCTGATCTCCACGCCCGCCGGGGCGCGGGTCGAACCGGAGGTGTACTGGAGATAGGCGGTCGCCCCGGCGTCCGGCGTGACGGGCCGCCAGTCGCGGGCGGCGGCGTCGGGCACCTGGTCCGCCAGGACGATCCGCGGCCCGTCGGAACCGAGGAAGTCCCGCACCTCGTCCTGGGCCCGGCTCGTGGTCACGACCACCGAGGGGCGGGCATCCGCCAGGACGCCCGCCAACCGGTCCGCGTGCCCGGGCAGGTCCGGCGGATACAGCGGTACGGCGACCAGCCCCGCGGCCAGGGCCGCGAGGAAGGCGGTCACGTACTCCGTGCCCTGCGGACACAGCAGCGCGACCCGGTCCCCGGGCCCGGCCTGCTCGGCGAGGCGCGCGGCCAGCGCCCGCACCCGCACGTCCAGGCGGCGCCAGGTCAGGGTGCGGTGCACGCCGCGCGAGTGCTGTGCCGGATGCTCGACGAAGGTGAACGCCCGGCGGTCCGGGGTGGTTTCGGCCCAGTGCCACACGTACTCCGGCAGTGTCGGGCACGCGGGCGCGAGCGGGGGGCGGCTGTCCATCAGGCGGGGCTCCTCACGGCGTGCATCGGCCTACGAGTCGAAAAGGGCGAGGTCAGAGCGGGATGTTGCCGTGCCGGCGTTCCGGCATCGGCGCGCGTTTGCCGCGCAGGGCGCGCAGCGCGCGGCAGACCTGCTCCCGGGTCTCGCGCGGCGCGATGACGGCGTCGACATAGCCGCGCTCGGCGGCGAGATACGGAGTGCCGTGGGTGCCCTCGTACGCGGCGAGAAGGCGGGCACGCAGCGCCTCCGGGTCGTCGGACGCGGCGAGTTCGCGCCGGTGCAGCACGCCCACGGCCCCCTCGGCGCCCATGACGGCGATCCGGGCGGTGGGCCAGGCGAGGTTCACGTCGGCGCCCAGATGCTTGGAGCCCATCACCGCGTATCCGCCGCCGTACGCCTTGCGCACCACCACCGTGACCTTGGGCACCGTCGCCTCGGCGTAGGCGTACAGCAGCTTCGCGCCGCGCCGGATGATCCCGGCCTGCTCCTGCCGTACGCCGGACAGATACCCGGGCACATCGGCGAAGGTCAGCAGCGGGATGCCGAACGCGTCGCAGAACCGCACGAACCGCGCCGCCTTCTCCGACGCGTCGATGTCGAGGACACCGGCGGCACGCATCGGCTGGTTGGCGACGACGCCCACCGAGCGGCCCTCGACCCGGGCCAGGGCACAGATGATGTTCGGCGCGAACAGCTCCTGCACCTGGAGCAGTTCACCGTCGTCGACGACCGCGTGCAGGATGTCCCGCATGTCGTAGGCCTCACCGAGCCGGTCCGGGACGACCTCGTCGAGCCCGGCCCCGGGCGGAGCATGCCCGGGCGCGTACTCCGGGGGCCGTTCCAGGTTGTTGGCCGGGAGGTACGACAGCAGGTCGCGCACGGTGTCGAGGGCGTCCTCCTCGTCGGCGGCCAGGAAGTGGGCGTTGCCGTTGACGGTGTTGCTGGTGCGGGCGCCACCCAGCTCCTCGGCGGTGGTGCGCTCGCCGGTGACCGTCTCGATGACGTCGGGGCCGGTGACGAACATGTGCGAGGCGCCCTCCACCATCACCGTGAAGTCGGTGATCGCCGGGGAGTAGGCGGCGCCTCCCGCGCACGGCCCCAGGACGACCGAGATCTGCGGGATCACCCCGGACGCCTTGACGTTGCGGCGCACCAGCTCGGCGTAGAGGGCGAGGGCGGCGACACCCTCCTGGATGCGGGCGCCGCCGGAGTCGTTCAGGCCGATCACCGGGCAGCCGGTCTTCAGGGCGAGGTCCATCAGGGCGACGGTCTTCTCCCCGAACGCCTCGCCCATGCTGCCGCCGAACACCGTGGAGTCCTGGGCGAACACGCAGACCGGGCGGCCGTCGACCGTGCCGTACCCGGTGACCACCCCGTCGCCGTAGGGGCGGCGGGCGTCCTGCCCGGCGGGCCGGGCCCGCACGAACAGGCCCGTCTCGGTGAAGGAGTCCTTGTCCACGAGCCGTTCGATCCGCTCCCGGGCCGAGAATTCCCCGCGCCTGCGCGGCCCGCCCGGGGCCACCGCCCGATCCCGGCGTGCCGCCAGACCGGCGACGCGTTCCGCGGTGCTCCCGCTCACCTCTGTGCTCACAACCACCTCCGAAAGGGCTCTCGACTATGGCAGCGAGCGGGGAGGTGCCGGACGAATCACCGTTCTGTGTGGGGGAGTTGAGTCCTCCGAAAGGGGGTTTCATCCCCCGGTGACAACAGACCGATCAATTCCAGTCATTTCCACCCTGGGTGCGTAAAACATGTGAATGTTTCCGCGTGGTTCGGGCATACGCAGCGAAAACAGAGAGAGGGGCGCTACGTGCTCGTACCGGACCGCAAGGTCGTCAGGGAGTTGCTGACGCGGTACGCGTCGCTGAGGATCGCTCAGGCGGAGAGGCCCGTGCCGACGGCGGCACGCGAGCTGGAGGACGTCAGCTACACGCTGTGCGTGATGATGGGGACGTCCGTCATCCACGACGCCATCGCCAAGGCGGACACCCTGCTGCTCACCAAGGGGCGGTCCGAGGCCGCGGAGGCGGACGGTGAGAACGGCTTGAGGCTGGTCGGCTGACATCGTGTGAGACCCGGCGCACGGCCGGGTACCGCCCCGGTGGCCTATGGACGGGCCGCCGGGGCGTTCGTCTTCCCGTGGAACGCCGTGCGGTACGCGTACGGCGTGGTGCCCACCACTTTGCGGAACCGCTCCCGGAACGCCGTCGGCGAGCCGAACCCCGCCTGGCGCGCGATCCGTTCGACCGAATGGTCGGTGTTCTCCAGCAGGTACTGGGCGCGCCGCACCCGCGCCCGCAGCAGCCACTGCAACGGCGTGGTGCCGGTCTGCTCGCGGAAGCGGCGGCTGAAGGTCCGCTCGCTCATCCCGGCGCGCGCCGCCAGTGTGCCCAGCGTCACCTCGTGCGCGAGATGGTCCTCGATCCACTCCAGCAGCGGCTCGAACGCCGACCCCCGGGGCACGGGCGGGTGCTCGTGCACGATGAACTGGGCCTGCCCGCCCTCCCGTTCCAGCGGCATCACCGACATCCGGGCGATGTTCGCCGCGACGGCCGACCCCAGATCCCGCCGGATCATGTGCAGGCACAGGTCCAGCGCCGCCGCCGCACCCGCCGAGGTGAGGATCTGCCCGTTGTCGACGTACAGCACGTCCGGCTCCACCTCGACGTGCGGGAACCGCCGGGCCAGTTCGCCGGCGGCCACCCAGTGCGTGGTGGCGCGCAGCCCGTCCAGCAGCCCGGCCTCAGCCAGCACGAAGGCACCCACGCACACGGACGCGACCCGGGTACCGGACTCGGCCGCCCGCCGCAGCGCCGCCAGCACCCGGGCGGAGGGCGGCGCGGCGTCGGGGGAGCAGCCCGGCACGATGATGGTGTCGGCCTCCGCCAGCGCCTCGAGTCCCTGGTCGATACGCAGGGTGAAACCGCCGTCCGCGCGCACCTCCGGTGTCTCGGCGCACAACCGGACCCGGTAGGCGGGACGCCCGTCCGGCATATGGGTCCAGGCGAACGTCTGCTGGGGCGCCGCCATGTCGAACGGCACCACTCGATCGAGAACCAGGATCGCCACGGAGTGCATGACCGTCACCCTAGGTGTGTTCCCGCCAGCGGTGTGACCCGGGGACGGGGTGGCCGGTGAGACGAGGGCGCAGGTCGGACGAGTTGGCGGGAATCCGTTGGAAGCTGTCGTTCCAGCCCATGGGCGATCACGCCCCGGCTCCCTAACGTGATCCCGGCATCGTTGATCGCGTCATGGAAAGAGTCCTGGTGACCAAGATCCTGCTGTCCCTCCATGTCCTGGCCGCCATCGTCGCCATCGGTCCCGTGACCGTCGCGGCCAGCATGTTCCCGCCGGCGGCGCGTCGCGCGGCCGCCGCGCCCGGCGACACCGCCGATCCCTCGGCGGTCGGCACGGTCGCGCTGCTGCACCGCATCTGCCGCGTCTACTCCGGAGTCGGACTCACCGTCCCGGTCCTCGGGTTCGCCACCGCTGCCGCGATGGGTGTCCTGGGCAGCGGATGGCTCGTCACCTCCATCGCGCTGACCGCCGCTGCCGCCGGCATCCTGGTCGCCTTCGTCCTGCCCCGCCAGGAAGAGCTCCTCGGCCGGCTGAAGGGCGAACAGGCCGTCGATCGCCAGAACACCGTTCAGCTCGCCATGTTCACCGGCATCTTCAACCTTCTGTGGGCAACGGTCACCGTCCTCATGATCGTCCGGCCTGGCTCCACCACGGGAGCCTGAGAGCCCCACCACTTCGCCTGGCACAGATGTCCGTTCTGCGTCAAGTCATCCCAGGGAATTCACACTCCGGGATCCTGGGCCGCCTAGACTCGTCAGTCTTGCCCCCACGCGGGGACGACGAGCAGAAAGGCACGTTGCCGGGTGTTCCAGGATTCCCCCATCTACGACCGACTCATCGCGGAGTGCGGCGATGTGCCCACACAGGTTCGCCGCGAGGCCGAACGCGTGAGCAGGGAACTGGAGCTGGTCATGCGGCCCTACCAGTCCCCCGGCTACGACCGCCCGCAGGCCCCGGGCGCGGGCTGGCAGCGCACGGCCATGCTCCCCGCCCCGCGGCAGCCGTGAGGCGGGAGGCCGGGTCATGAGGAGGCCCGGGACCGGCGCGTGGCCGGACCCGGTGCTCAACGGACCGTCGTGCTCGAGCCGTTGACATGCGGCGACTCCTCGGGGGCCGGGCGGGCCAGCCACTCGGCGATGGTGCGCGCGATCGGCTGACCCGTCTCCACCTCGACGAACCCGAACTGCCCCGACTGGTTGCACTCCAGGAACCACCAGGTCCCGTCCGCGTCCTCGACGAAGTCGAAGGCGCCGTAGGCCAGTTCGGCCCCACGCATGTACGCCTGGACGCCCGCCGCGATGCACGACGGCACATCGGTGGGGCGCCACGGCGAGCCGGGCGCGGCGAAGCGCACGTCGACGTCGTCCGGGTCCGCGTCCGTGGCGGTCGCCTTGCGGGCGGCCACCAGTTGCTCACCCACGACGGTGAGACGGATGTCGGCCCGCTTGGCGACCCGCCGCTGTAACAGCGTCGGCCCGAACGCGACGGCGGAGAAGTCCGTGTCCGGCGCGACCCGGCTGGTCGGCACCGCCCGGGGCGGGTCCTGCGGATGCGCGCCCGACACCGGCTTGACCACCAGGTCCGGGTAGCGCTCCGCGAACTCGCGGGCGGCCCGCGGGAAGGTCGTGATCAGCGTCGCCGGCACGGGCAGGCCGCACCGCTGGGCGAGACGTAGCTGCCACGGCTTGTGCCGGGCCCGGCGGGCCGCGTCGGGGTGGTTCATCCAGCGCGCGTCCGAGCCCCGCAGCATGCCGTAGAGCGCCTGAGCGGCCTCCTCGGTCAGCCACGCGGACGGCTGGGCCGCCCGCCCGGCCGGAGTGCCGGGCCGGCGCACCCAGACCGAGCGCAGTCCCCCGATGCTCACCAGCCGACCCCCGGCGGACAGATGGCCACGGAAGCGGCCGTGTACGAACTCGCCGGACAGCGCGACACCGCCGGTCAGGTCGGCGGGATCGACGCGGACCACCGGAACCCCCGTCGCGTTCAGGTGCACGACCACCATGTCCGCGGTCACGTCCTCCTCACAGGTGAGGATCAGTACGGTCATCTTCGGCGGCCCGTGGTCAGTCGTCGAAGTGTGTCTTGGAGCCTGCGGTGGACGTCGTGGTGCCCACCTCTCTCAACAGGCCGAAGTCGCTGGCCGCGATACGGCCGTCGAGGAGCACGTTCAACTGCAGTCCGGTGTCGTACACATACGGAATAGCAGCTTCCAACTCCACTGCCGGGCGCGCGTAGTTGAGCGCGAACGGTTGCATCGTCTCTCCCTCGTCGGTACTGCGCCGATCAAGCGTTGGTCATTGGGCGCGGCCCCCCGGCCGCTCGCTTGTTTCGGCTTCCAGAGACTTATACGAATCGAACGGGTGGTTGGTTTCCTTACTCTCCGTAGTTATTGGGCCGGTTCGTGGTCGGCCCGGCGTGTCGCCCTGCGATCCCGCTCGCCGAGGGAGCCGCGGACGGTACGCAGAGCGAGCAGCAGGACACCGATGTCGTCGAGGTACACCGGGTCGGGCAGCACGTCGGCGGGCAGGACGAAATAGAGAACCGCGCCCCAGAAGACCCAGCGCGGCCCCGTGGGCAGGCCCGCGCTCCGCAGGTCGCGCCGGGTCCGGACCAGTCTCACGAAGATGCGGACGGCGAGGACGAGGACGACGGCCGCGAGAATCGCGGCCAGGATGATCACCATTGCGGTCGTATCCACGGGTTGCCCTCCTCCTGGCGTGCCGCGACACGGGGTGTCCCTACCTGGATTCCCGTTTCCGGCGGCTGTATTGCGGCCGGGGCCCGACATGTCGGCGAGTCGGCGGATTTTCCCGTGCGGGTGGTCATCCCGGTGGCTCACACGAGTGGCACGGGGTGAAGGGGGCGCCTAGTAATGGTCAGCGTAACGTCGCTCGTCACACGACGGGGGGCGCAGGAGCGGCCGCACTCTTCCCATGGAGGCGAGTATGACCACCTGCTCTTCATCACCCCGCTCGAACGAATCCGCCATAACCGGCGAGTCGAACGGGTCCGCCCAGCCGTCCGCCGACACCACCGTCGCCACCGGCGCGTACCAGGTGGAGCAGACGAGCACGCAGCCCGCCGCCCCCTCGCACGAGACGTACCGAGCGGGCACCGAGCCTCCCGCCACGTCTCACCCGGCGGGCCCGCCGGGCACGGAGCCGGCCGCCCCTGGCAGGGACGAGTCGGCTGTGTTGTCCGCCCGGACTGCTGCCCCTGCCGTGAACGGGGCGGACCAGGTGTCGGCGCCGCCGGCTGCTTCTGGCGTGGACGAGGTGGCTCTGTCGTCTGCCGGGCCTGTCGCCCCTGTCGTAAACGGGGCGGATCCGGCGCGGTCGGCTGTCTCCGGTGTGGACGAGGCTGCCCGGCCCGCTGCCCTTGCCTCGCACGAGGCGGCGGTGGCCTTCGACCGGTCCGCTGCCCCCGGTTCGGGCACGGCGGCCGAGCCGTCTGCCGTCCGCGGCCCGGACCGGGCGGACCCGGAGTCCGCGCGGTCGGCCGCTCCCGGCTCGCACGACGCGCACCGGCCGTCCGCCGCGCCCGCGGCCTCCCGCTCGAACCACGTGGACCCGCCGTCCGCCCAGCCCGCTGACTCAGGGCCGCACCCGGTGGACCGGCCGTCCGCCGCGCCCGGGGGCCACCGCCCGAATCCCGGCGAGCCCGCGTCCGCCGCGCCCGCGGGCCCTCGCCCGAACCCGGTGAGCCCGCCGCCCGCCCAGCCCGCTGACTCAGGGCCGCACCAGGCGGACCGGCCGTCCGCCGCGCCCGCTGCCCTCCACAAGGACCAGGTGGACCAGCCTCCTGTCGCTCCGGACCTGGACCGGGTGGACCAGGCTCCGGGCGAGGCCGGTCAGCGTGGCGCGTCCGGCCCGGGTGAGGCGGAGCCGTCGGGTGCGCGGCCGTTCGTGATCCGCTCGCTGGACGACAATCCGGTGGAACTGCGGCCCGGGACGGGGCCGGCCCCCGCGCCGTACGGTGACGCGGTCAGCGACCTGGTGCACGCCGCCGTGGCCGACCGGCCCCTGGAGGAGGTCGTCGCCCTCATCACCTCGCTGGAGAAGTCGCCCGACCACGCCGAAGCGATGGTCGACGCGCTCCGCACGGCCGGTGTGGAGCGGCGCGTGGAGGACGTGAGCAGGATGATCGCCCTGCTGACGAAGCCCCCGCGCGACGCCGACAGCGCGGACGAGGCCATCCGGGCCGCGGCCGCCCACCGGCCGGTGGAGGAAGTGACCCGGCTGGTGACCCTGCTGCACAAAGAGCCGCACATGCCCCACGTCCGAGAGGAGGCACTCCGCGCGGCCGCCACCGGCCGGTCCGTCGGGGAGCTGGTCGAGCTGATCGACCGCCTCGGCCTGGAACGGCTGGACCGCAACGGCCGCGTGCCGGCCGGCACCCCGCGTCCCGAGGCGGAGACCCCGCAGCCCGTGACGCCCGCCCGGCCGGCCAGGCGCCGCGAGATCCGCCGGACCCTCGACTCCTCGCCCTCGGACCGCGACCGCGCGACGGAGCGGCTCACCAGGTCCATGGCGTGGTCGAGTTGGCTCACGGCTCTGGCCCTGGCCGTGTGCGCGGTGGCCCACTTCCCGCTGCAACGCGGCGGAGCGTCCCTGGACCTGCACGCCGTCGCCCTCGGCCTGTCCGTCCTGTGCACGGTGCTGGCGCTGCTGCTGGCCCTGCGCCCCGTCGCGCCGGTACTGGTCGGGGCGGTGGCGGTACCCACGGTGCTGGCCGGGGCCCAGGCGTACGGGAGTTCCTTCCCGTCGGCGTCCCTCACCCGGGCCGTGGACCTCGCGCTCGCCCCGCCGTGGTTCGCCACCGGTGCCGCCGTGTGCGCGGCGCTGCTGGCCCTCGTCGCGCTGGTCTTCCGCGCGGTGGCGCCCCTCGTGAGCGGACAGTGGTCGCCCCTGCCGGCGACCGAGGCACGCAGTATGGCGGAGTGACGCCTACTGCTGCCGCACCGGACCGGATCCGCTCACAGCGGGTCCGGTCCGGACGTCGTTCGTCCCCCGGCGATCGAGCAGCCCGGCCAGCACCCGGTCCGGCGTCAGCGGGAGTTCCCGGAAGCGGACCCCGGTGGCGTGGTGCACGGCGTTGCCGATCGCCGCGGCCGTCCCGACGATGCCGATCTCCCCGATGCCCTTGCTGCCCATCGGGTTGAGACGGGAATCGTCCTCGTCGACCCAGTGCGCCTCGATCTCGCCGACATCGGCGTGCACGGGCACGTGGTACGACGCCAGATCCGACTCCGTGAAGTCCCCGAACGCGGCGTCCATCGTGCTGCCCTCGGTCAGCGCCATGCCCAGCCCCATCGTCATGCCGCCGACGAACTGGGACCGTGCCGTGCGGGCGTTGAGGATGCGCCCGGCGGCGTACACACCGAGCAGCCGGCCGACCCGGACCTCGCCCGTGACCGTGTCCACCGCGACCTCGGCGAAGTGCGCCCCGAAGGCGTGCCGAGCCCAGGCGCTCTCGGCATCCGCCGCGCCCCTGGTGTCCGCGCGGACGTCGAGGCCCTGCTCGGGCAGCGGCCCCGAGTGCTCGGCCAGCCGCCGCGCCAGCAGGGCACAGGCCTCATGCACCGCCCAGCCCCAGGAGGCCGTGCCGGCCGAGCCGCCGGCCAGCGGCGCCGACGGGAGCTCACTGCTGCCGACCTCCGTCCGCACCCGCTCCAGCGGCGCCCCGAGGGCGTCGGCGCCGATCTGCGCGAGCACGGTCCTGGCCCCCGTACCGATGTCGGTGGCGTTGATCCGCACCAGGAACGTCCCGTCGGGCAGCGCGCGGGCCGTCGCCGCGGCCGGCCACATCATGACGGGATACGTCGCCGCCGCCACGCCCGTCCCCAGCAGCAGGGGCCCTTCCCGGCGGGAGCCCGGGCGGGGATCGCGCCCGGCCCACCCGAAGCGCCGGGCACCCTCGCGCAGACACTCGACCAGGTGCCTGCTGCTGAACGGCTTTCCGCTGTCGGGTTCGACGTCCGGCTCGTTGCGGACCCGCAGTTCGACCGGGTCCATGCCCAGCTCGCCGGCGAGTTCGTCCAGGGCGGACTCCAGCGCGTACATCCCCGGAGCCTCGCCCGGCGCCCGCATCCACGACGGCGAGGGCACATCCAGCGCCGCCACCCGGTGCACCGTACGGCTGTGGGGCGCGGCGTACATCACGCGCGCGGGCACCGCGGCCTGTTCCACGAACTCCTTGATGCGGGAGGTG
The DNA here is from genome assembly GCF_042674225.1 of Streptomyces sp. NPDC056948. Lineage (NCBI taxonomy): Bacteria > Bacillati > Actinomycetota > Actinomycetes > Kitasatosporales > Streptomycetaceae > Streptomyces > Streptomyces sp. NPDC056948. Next base: position 2,965 of record NZ_JBHUQX010000089.1, on the reverse strand, counting down.
TGGGTGGTGGCCTCGTGCACGACGCAGGCGAGGCGGCCGTCCGCGTCGGCACCGAGCCGCAGCCGGTGCAGGGTGGGAGCGCGGTGCCCGACGACGGCGGGCAGATAACGGCGGGGGAGGGCCACGGTGACCGCCCGCCCCGTCTGCCGTGCCGCCATCGCGGCGAGCACCACGTCGGGCCGCGGCGTGCCCTTGGACCCGAAGCCGCCGCCGACATGCTCGGATGTGACGACGATCCGCTCCTTCGGCAGGCCGAACAGCCCGGCGAGCACGGCCCCTACGACACCTGCACCCTGACTGGAGGTGTGCACCGTCAGCCGCCCGTCGTCCCAGTGGGCGGTGGTGGCGTGCGGCTCCATGGGGTGGTTGTGCAGCGGCGGCACCCGGTACGCGACATCGACCCGTGCGGCCGAGGATCCGAAAGCTCCGTCGGGGTCGCCCTGTTCACGGACGGCCGGATGACCACCGTTGACCTCCTCCTCGGGCACGTACACGCCCGGGTGCGAGGTGGTGAGCACGACGTCGTGCTCTTCGGCGTCGTAGGCGACACGCACCGCGGCCGCGCCGGCCCTGGCCGCCTCCAGGGTCTCGGCCACCACCAGGGCCACGAACCAGCCCCGGTGCGGAACCCGGGGGTTCTGGAGCACGGCGAGCGTCGGATCGTCCGGCTCGGCGAGCCGCGGCGCGTTCTCGTGGGTCAGGACGTCGAGGACACCGGGCACGGCCAGGGCCGCCGCCGTGTCGACGCCGGTCACCCGCCCCCGGGCGACGGTCGCCGGCACGGGCCAGGCCTGGGCCCGGCCGGGGAAGTGGTACTCGGCGGCGTAGCGGGCGGTTCCGCTGACCTTCTCCCGACCCTCCCGGCGCTCGGCGGGAGCGCCCACGCTGCCGGTCATGGAGTCCTCCTCGAGAGCGCCGGGTCCGCGAGCCGGGACAGCACGTCCACGGCGAGATTGCGGGCCAGCGGCACCTTGTAGGCGTTGTCCCGCAGCGGCTGCGCGGCGGACAGTTCGAGGTCGACGGCGTGTTCGAACGCGGCGGTGGTCGGATCCGCGCCCAGCAGCGCCTCCTCCGCCCGCCGGGCCCGCCAGGGCCGGTGCGCCAGCGCCCCGAAGGCGAGCCCGGCGTGGCCGACCACACCGTCCGACACCCGCAGCACCACCGCGACGGAGGCGAGCGCGAAGGCGTACGAGGCCCGGTCACGGGCCTTGCGGTACGCCGACGGCAGCCCGACCGTGGCGGCCGGCAGCACCACACCGGTGACCAGCTCACCGGGGCGGATCTCGGTGTCCTGCTCGGGCCGGTCCCCGGGCAGCCGGTGGAAGTCCGCCGCCGCGACACTCCGGGCGCCCTCCGGCCCGTAGAGCTCGACACGCCCGTCCAGAGCGGCCAGCGCCACCGCCATGTCCGACGGATGGGTGGCGATGCAGTGAGTGGAGTGCCCGAGCACCGCGTGATCGCGGTGGACACCGTCCCGCGCACCGCAGCCGCTGCCCGGCTCGCGCTTGTTGCACGGCTTCGAGAGGTCCTGGAAGTACGGGCACCGGGTGCGCTGGAGCAGATTCCCGCCGGTCGTCGCCGCGTTGCGCAACTGCCCCGAGGCACCCGCCAGCACCGCCTGCGACAGTGCCGGGTACCGGTCGCGTACGAGGGGGTGGGCAGCGAGGTCGCTGTTGCGGACCATCGCCCCGATCCGCAGCGCACCGTCCGGCAGCTCCTCCACCGCGTCCAGCGGCAGCCGGGTGACGTCGATGAGGGCGGCGGGCCGCTCGACGCCGAGCTTCATCAGATCGACGAGGTTGGTGCCGCCGCCGAGATAGCGGGCGCCGGCGTGGGAGGCGTACGCGGAGGTCGCCTCCTCGACGCTCCCGGCACGGACGTAGGCGAACTCCTTCACGGGATCACGTCCTCCACCGCCTCGGCGATCCGTGGATACGCCCCGCACCGGCACAGATTGCCGCTCAGCCGCTCCCGGATCTCCTCCCGGCCCAGCGGCACCGGCTCACCCGAGGGCGTCGCCGGGTCGGTGACGTGCGAAGGATGACCGGCCGCCGCCTCGGCGAGCACACCGGCCGCGGAGCAGATCTGGCCCGGGGTGCAGTAGCCGCACTGGAAGGCGTCGCGCTCCAGGAAGGCCTGTTGCAGCGGGTGCGGCCGCTCACCGTCGCCGGACAGGCCCTCGACCGTGGTGACCTCGCTGCCGTCCAGGGCGATCGCGAACAGCAGACAGCTGTTGACGCGCCGCCCGTCCACCAGGACCGTACAGGCGCCGCACTGGCCGTGGTCGCAGCCCTTCTTGGCGCCCGTGAGGTCGAGATCCTCCCGCAGGAGGTCCAGCAGGACCCGCCGGTGGTCGACGGTGAGTGTGTGGGGCTTGCCGTTGACGCGGAGTGTCGTCTCCGAGTGGTACTGGTCGTTGCCCATGTCGTGGAAGACCTTCCCGGGCGGGCCGTACTGCCGTACGGACCGCGTATCCACCTGGCCACGACTGACACCTGCGCCCCGCGAGGAAGGCTGCCTAGTGCTCGTCCCGGGACGGGGCCACGGGACGCTGGGATTTGCCCTTGAAGCGTTCGAACGTCCGTGTGAGCTGCTGCAGCGGAGACCCGGCGGGAGCACCGGAGGGCTGCTGCCGCGCGGGAGCGGCCCCGTCGGACTCCTGGTAGGCGGTCAGCGCCTCGTGGGCGCGCTCGGCCGCCTCCCGGTACAGGTCACGCGACTTCGTCATGGCCTCCAGTGCGTCGGCGTACATGGCCACCAGACCACGCTGGCGGTCCAGCTCCTCCTGGAGATTCAGCAGGTGCCAGTCCTCCCGCAGCGCGGTGAGGGCGCCCTCGGCGCCGTCGGGCAGCGGCCTCGGCAGCGCGGCGAACCGCTTCACCGTCTCGACGAGAGCGGCCGGCTCCGAGCCGTCGAGGAAGACCGCACGGACGGAGAAGTCCTCGGCGTCGTAACCCTCAGGCGC
>NZ_JBHUQX010000088.1:0-24922 GCF_042674225.1 Streptomyces sp. NPDC056948 | reverse complement strand
AGGTGGCTCCGCCACATGACCCTCCGCACCGCACGCCGATCGCACGCACCGAACACCGCTCCTTCTCCTGCGGAGATCCACCAGAAGGCCCCCAGACCTCCCCGCACCCGCATCCCACCGGCCGACTCCTGAAAGGCACCCATCCCGTGACGGCGATTCCCAGCTTCACCGGCGACGCGAACCCCTACGGAGGCGGCGACCCGTTCGCGGACTACCGCACCGCCGACTTCCCCTTCACCCAGTACGCCAACCTCGCCGACCGGCGCCTCGGGGCCGGTGTCCTCGCCGCCAACGACGAGTTCTTCGCGCAGCGCGAGAACCTGCTGGTGCCCGAGCCCGCCGAGTTCGACCCCGAGCACTTCGGGCACAAGGGCAAGATCATGGACGGCTGGGAGACGCGGCGGCGGCGCGGTGCCTCCGCCGGGCACCCGTGGCCGACGGCCGAGGACCACGACTGGGCGCTGGTGCGTCTCGGCGCGCCCGGGGTGATCCGCGGGATCGTCGTCGACACGGCCCACTTCCGCGGCAACTACCCGCAGGCGGTGTCCGTCGAGGGCACCTCCGTACCGGGCTCCCCGTCGCCGGAGGAGCTCCTCGGGGACGACGTGAAGTGGACGACCCTCATCCCGCGCACCCCGGTCGGCGGCCACGCGGCGAACGGTTTCTCCGTCGCGGTCGAGCAGCGCTTCACCCACCTGCGGGTGAACCAGCACCCCGACGGCGGCATTGCACGCCTGCGCGTGTACGGCGAGGTCGTCCCGGACCCCGAGTGGCTGGAGACGCTGGGCACCTTCGACGTCGTCGCCCTGGAGAACGGCGGCCAGGCGGAGGACGCCTCCAACCTCTTCTACTCGCCCGCCTCCAACACCATCCAGCCGGGCCGCTCCCGCAAGATGGACGACGGCTGGGAGACCCGGCGCCGCCGCGACCAGGGCCACGACTGGATCCGCTACCGGCTGGCCTCCCAGGCGAGGATCCGCGCCCTGGAGATCGACACCGCGTACCTCAAGGGCAACAGCGCCGGCTGGGCGTCCGTGTCGGTCAAGGACGGTGAGGACGGCGAGTGGCGCGAGATCCTGCCCCGCACCCGCCTCCAGCCCGACACCAACCACCGCTTCGTCCTCCCGGAGCCGGCCGTCGGCACGCACGCGCGCGTGGACATCTTCCCGGACGGCGGCATCTCCCGGCTGCGACTGTTCGGCTCCCTGACGGACGACGGCACGAGGCGTCTCGCGGCGCGGCACCAGGAGCTGGGCGGCTGAGCCGACCCCAGACCCATGGGGCGCACCGGCCTGACAGCACCGGTGCGCCCCATGCGCCTCACGCCGCGTGCCCGCCGTCCACCGAGAACTCCGCACCGGTCACATACGTCGCCCCCGCGAGGTAGGCGACCATCGACGCCACCTCGTCCGCCGTCCCGTACCGCCCCAGCGCGGTCATCGCCGCTTGGCCTTCCGCATGCGGACCGTCCGCCGGATTCATGTCCGTGTCGATCGGGCCGGGGAGGACCAGGTTCGCCGTGATCCCGCGCCCGCCCAGCTCCCTGGCCAGGGCCTTGGTCAGACCGGCCAGGGCCGCCTTGCTCATCGCGTAGAGAGTTCCGCCCGGCCCTGGCACGCGTTGTGCCATGCAACTGCCGATCGTGATGATCCGCCCGCCCTCGGGAAGCCACGCGGAGGCCGCCCGGGACGTCAGGAAGACCCCCCGTACGTTGATGTCGAGGACCCGGTCGACGTCCTCGAGGGACAGCGTCTCCAGCGGCCCGAGAACCCCGACCCCCGCGTTGTTGACCAGGACGTCGAGCCTGCCCAGCGCCTCGGCCGCCGCGTCCACCACTTCGGCCGATGCGGAGGCGTCCGCGGCGTCCGCGCGCAGCGCCACCCCTCGCCGCCCCAGAGCCTCCACGGCCCGTACGACGTCCTCGGCCGCCTCCTTGCCGTTCACATAGCCGACGGCCACGTCCGCGCCCTCCCGGGCCAGCCGCAGGGCCGTCGCCGCGCCGATGCCACGGCTCCCGCCGGTCACGAGAGCCACCTTGCCGTGCAGGGTCGCCTGAGAAGTCGTCCGAGAAGTCGCTCGGGAAGTTCCTTGTGAAGTCATGTGTCCATCCCAGCGGCCGCCCGGCGGCGACGCTGGCGGCGAACGGACATCGAGGTCCCCGGCGAGACGCGCGTGCGGCGTACGGCCCAGCGATGAGTTGCGGGTGCCGGCGGGGTCTGAACCCATGACAACGGATCCTCTTCGTTCCGGAAAGGAAGGCACCCGCCATGGGCAAGCTCGTCTCCACCCTCTTCGTCACCCTCGACGGCGTCTACCAGGCCCCCGGCGGGCCTAAGGAGGACACCCGCGGGGGCTTCACCCACGGCGGCTGGAGCTTCTGGTACGCCGACGAGGACTTCGGCCGGTTCGTCAGCGACGTCTTCGCGCGCCCGGCCGCCTTCCTGCTCGGGCGCCGTACGTACGACATCTTCGCCTCGTACTGGCCGAAGGTGACCGACCCGGCCGACCCGGTCGCCTCGAAGCTCAACTCACTGCCGAAGTACGTCCCTTCCGCGACCCTGAAGGACCCCGGCTGGGCGGGCACCACCGTGCTCTCCGGTGAGCTCGCCAAGGAGGTCGCCGCCCTGAAGGAGCGCACCGACGGCGAGGTCCAGGTGCACGGCAGCGGCGCCCTCGTCCGCTCCCTGCTGTCGCTCGACCTCGTCGACACCCTCCACCTCCTGACCTTCCCGGTCGTGCTCGGCACCGGGTTCCGGCTGTTCCCGGAGGGCGCCGTACCGACCGCCTTCCGGCACACGGGAGGGAGCGTCACCGGCGCGGGCGTCTCGATGCAGACGTACGACCTGGCGGGCCGCCCGGAGTACGGCGAGTACAAACTGCCGGAGGATGCGTAGCCGCACGGGTTAACTTCCCGCAAACTCATCGGACTTGACGGGAAAATCTCTGCGCTTGACATTGACATGCCACTGTCTACGCGCGTCATCATGAGCGCATGAATTTCCCCCCACGCGCCTCGCGGCTCGGCGCAGCAGCCGCCCTTGTGTCCGCTCTCCTCATCGGCGGGACCGTCTCCGCCACCACGGCCGACGCGGCCCCCACCGCCGTCGGTGACATCTGCTACAGCAAACTGCCGTCCCAGGCCCACGACACGCTCGACCTGATCGAGAAGGGCGGCCCGTACCCGTTCGAGCAGGACGGCACCGTCTTCCAGAACCGGGAGCGCATCCTGCCCCAGCAGTCGACCGGGTACTACCACGAGTACACGGTCATCACCCCCGGCTCCTCCAACCGCGGTGCGCGGCGCATCGTCACCGGTGAGGAGAACCAGGAGGACTACTACACGGCCGACCACTACGAGTCGTTCGACCTGGTCGACTACGGCTGCTGAGCCGGGCGGCCCCTTCGGTGAACGCGGGCCGGAAGTCCGCCCGGACGCTCAGACGGACTTCCGGCTCCCGGCCGCCGCGAACAGGGCGACGCCCAGCACGAGCAGGGTGACGCTCGCGTAGATCTCGTAGCCGTCGAGGAACCCCAGTCGTTGCACGAGCCCCCAGTCCCAGTCGGTGAACTCGTGCACCAGGCCCGCCACGCCCTGGACCAGGGCGAGGAAGCCGAGAATCTCCAGTACCTGCTTCATGCCGCGAGCCTCGCCCCGCGGACCCCCCGAGCGCATCGGCCGCGGGGCGGGCATCCGGGGACCGAAGTCCCTGTTGGGGCCCGGCCGGCCGCGTCGAAAGTCTTCGGTGTGACGACTTTGGTCGACGATCCCGCCAAGGAAGCGGTGCAACAGGGCCGGGCTGCGTAGATTTGTCGACCGTGAGTGGTGACAACGCGGGGCAGGCCGCCCCGGTGCTGCCGGGGGAGACGCCCTCGGTGTTCACCGGGCGCAGATGGCTCATCCCGTCCGCCCTGCTGCACGAACTCGACCCCGACACCGAACAGGGCCGGCGGCGGCCCCGGCGCACCGCGCGCGACTGGGTCGTCGACTTCTGCTGCTTCCTGCTCGCCGTGCTGGTGGGGGCGGTCGCCCTGGATGCCCTCGTCAAGAACCCGCATGTCCCGGAAGGGCTGGCCGTCGTCGATCAGGTCATCGGCGCGCTGGCCTGCGCGACGGTCTGGCTGCGCCGCCGCTGGCCCCTGGGGCTCGCCGTGGCGCTGACTCCCGTCACCCTCGTCTCGGACACCGCGGGCGGTACGGCCGTGATCGCCCTGTTCACCCTCGCGGTGCACCGCCCCTTCCGGTACGTGGCCTGGGTGGGCGGCGTCAACGTCGCGCTGATCCCGCTGTTCTACTGGCTGCGCCCTGACGGGGACATCGCCTACCTGGTGAGCGTGCTCTTCGCCGTGCTGCTCACGGTGGCGATCGTCGGGTGGGGCATGTTCGTACGGGCCAAGCGGCAGTTGCTGGTGAGCCTCAGGGACCGTGCGCGGCGGGCCGAGACGGAGGCGCGGCTGCGGGCCGAGCAGGCGCAGCGGCTCGCCCGCGAGGCCATCGCGCGGGAGATGCACGACGTACTCGCCCACCGGCTGACGCTGCTGAGCGTGCACGCGGGGGGCCTGGAGTTCCGGCCCGACGCGCCCCCGGCCCAGACCGCGAGGGCGGCGGGTGTGATCCGGGAGAGCGCGCACGAGGCCCTCCAGGACCTGCGGGAGATCATCGGCGTACTGCGGGCGGGCGAGCCCGACGACACGGGCAGGCCGCAGCCGACCCTCGGGGCGCTGGACACGCTGGTCGCCGAGTCCCGCCAGGCCGGCATGAAAGTCTCCTTGGACCAGTGTGTCGACGACCCCGCCGCCGTCCCGTCCTCCGTCGGCCGCACCGCCTACCGCATCACCCAGGAGGGCCTGACCAACGCCCGCAAGCACGCGCCCGGCACGGAGGTCACGGTGTCCGTCACCGGCGCACCGGGCGACGGCCTCACCGTCTCCGTGCGCAACCCGGCCCCCGAGGGTGACGTGCCCCCCGTACCCGGCTCCGGCCAGGGCCTGATCGGCCTGACGGAACGGGCGACCCTGGCCGGCGGCCGCCTGGAGCATGGGCGCACGCCGGAGGGCGGGTTCGAGGTGCGGGCGTGGCTGCCGTGGGCGTGAAGGGCCGGCTCGGCTGACCGGGACGGCCCCCGTGGACCCCGCGGCCCTTGTGGCCGGTGAGGCGGGCGGCGGATCATGGGCATATGTCGCCTGGTGCACCGCAGTTCGAGGTCGCGTCCGTGTTGAGGGAGGTGAAGACGGTCCGCGTCGAGGGCCTGGTCCGGATCCGGGAGCTCCATGTCCCGCTGCTCCGCCGGGCGGCCGCCGCGCACTCCGCCGCCGTCACCGACGCCTGGCCCGTCGAGGTGGAGAACCTGCTGCGCACCGCCGTGTCCCAGCTCGGCGGGGGCGACCTGGAGCAGGCGGCCGGCTATTCGCTCGGCCTGGCGCCCGGCCTGCGCGACCGCCCGGCGGCGGACCGGCGCCGGCTCGCCGCCCAGGTGTACAGCGTCAGCGTCGAGCGCTTCCGCAAGAGCCAGGAGGACATGGTCCTGGCCCAGATCGCCGAACAGGTGTGCTGGCTGGCCGGCATCGCCCCGCAGCGCGCCGCCACGCCCCAACCGCCCCTCCTCGCCCCGCACTTGCAGCACCGCTCCCTCCGCGTCGGATCGCGCGACGTACTGCTGCACGTCCACCCCGTCGAACTCCTCCGGAACGTCGACGTGATCGTCTCCCCGACCAACACGCACCTCTCCCTGCCCGCGATGTTCAAGGCCTCCGTGTCCGCGTCCCTGCGCCGCGCGGGCGCCGTGCGCGGCGCGGCCGGGGACGTCACCGCCGACCCCGTGCACGACGCGCTGCTCGGCTGGCGTACGGCGCACGGGCTGCTGGGCCGCCCCGCACTGCCCGGCACGGTCGCCCCCACCGAGCCCGGCGCCCTCGCGGCCCGGGGCGTCCGCCGTCTCTACCACGCCGCCGTCGCCGTCCCGAGGCCCGGCACCAACGACTACGACGTCGCCGCCCAGGACGTCGTCACCGCCGCGGCCCGCGCCCTGGCGCTGCTGTCGGAGGAACGCGCCGCCTTCACACCGCCGTTGCGGTCGATCTGCTTTCCCCTGCTCGGCGCGGGCCGCGGCGGACTGCCCCCGCAGACCGGCGTCAGTGCCCTGTGGGCCGCGCTGGACGCCGGCACCGATGCGGACACCGACCTCCATCTCGTCGTCCGCCGCCCCCTGGTCGCCGATCTGCTGGCCGAGACGCTGGGCGCGCGCGAACGGCCCCTGTCCGCACACGGATCAGCCGACACCGAGGAGAAAGGACACAGGTGCGGGTGAACCCCTTCACGGTGCTCGCCGCCGCCGCGGCCGACTGGCAGAGACTGTCCGGCCTGCTCGAACCGGGCACACGGCGGACGCTGAGCGAGCGGCTGTCCCGGCTGCGAGCCGGGGCTGACGCCTCGGACCCGGCCGCCGTCCTGGCCGCCGCACAGACCCTCCTCGACGCCCTCCCCGCCGACGAGTCCGCCCGACTGCGACAGCACGGCGACACCGGGCGCTTCACTCACCAGCCCCCGCCCGAGCTGTACGAGGGATACGCGGCGGCCGACCTGTGCATGCTCGTCCTCGACGGCAACCCCATGGTCGGACCCGTCCTGGGCCCCGTCCGTGAACGCCTGCTGAGCGAACCGTCCACGCCCTGGACCGAGAGCGCCGACCCACGGCTGATCGCCCTCTCCGGCCCGGACGGCCGCAGACGGCTGCCCCTCTTCCAGTTCGAGGCCGGGGCCATGCCCTGGCGGATCGTCCTGGAGGTCAACTCCGTCCTGCGCGCCGCCACCGACCCCTGGGGCGCCGCCGACTGGTGGCTGTCCCGTACGACGTGGTGGGACGGCACCCCCGCGGCCCTGCTGGGCCGTGGCCGCGACCTCGAACTGCTCGGCGCGGCACGGGAACTGGCCGGTCCGGAGGGGGAGGAGTAGCCATGGGCAAGTACCCGCCGCCCGAGGCCCTGCCGGGCGAACCGACCCGATCCGTGCTGCGCGCCGGCACACCGGTGTACCGCGTGCACTCCACCCACCGCCCGCCGACCGCGTACAACGCCCGCCCCTCGCACGCCTTCTACTACGGCGGCCGTTTCGACAGCACCCCCCACGACCGCTACGGCTACCTCTACGTCGGCTTCGGCGTCGGTGCCGCCGTCTGCGAGGTGCTGCTGCGCTCGCTGCCGTTCGACTCCGACGCGGGCCACCGGCTGCTGCCCCGCGTGGCGTTCGAACGCCGCAGCCTGTCCTTCCTCAGGCTGGCCGCCGACATCGAGGTCGTCTCGCTGATGTCCGGCGCGGATCTCGCTGCGGTGGCGCAGGACGCGTGGCTGGTGCACACCGAGGGCGCGGACTATCCGCAGACGCGCGACTGGGGCCACTGGATCCGCCGGCAGACCGAGCCCTGGGCGCAGGGCTTCGTCTGGCCGTCGAAGCGCGAGCCCGCCGACCGGGTCGCGATCCTCTTCGACGACCGGGGCCGGCCGCCGGTGCTGGAACCCACGGGCGCGCCCGGCGTCGACTTCGGGACCGAGGAGGGGGAGCGGTGGCTCAACGGGGTGCTGGCGCCGTACCGGACACGGACCGCGCCGCGGTCGCGGGAGCGGGGGATGTGAGATGACGACCCGGTACGACCTTCAGGCGCTGGTGTGGGAGATCGAGCAGCGGGCGAACGGCGTGGTCAGCGGCGAGGACCTGGCCGGGATGACCCAGCTCGTGCTGGACCGGCTGGGCTGTCCGACGGCACAGCAGGCCTACGACCGCCTGTACGGGGACTGGGCGGAGCTGCCCCGCGGCACCGTCATGTCCGGGCTGCTGGCCGGACATGTGCTGAGCGTGCTGCCGATCCTGCGGCTCGAACAACCACTCTTCGACCCCGTGCGCGAGGAGGAACTCTGGCAGGAGGTCCGTGAACACGGGCCGGCGGACGAGACCTGGCAGGCCGGCGTCGTGGTCAAGAACAGCGCCTTCGGCCTGCGGCACCTCACCGAACCCGCCGACATCGAGCGCGCGCTGGCCCGGATCGAACGGGCCCGGGCCGTGCTCCCGTCCGGCACCCGGACCCGCGAGAATCTCGACTTCGCCCATGCCATCCTGCGGACCTACCTGGCCCAACTGGGCGGCGGGGAGGACGACTTCGACACCGCCGTCGACGACATGGCCCGCATCGTCGAGACCGCGCAACTGCGGCCGGACGAGCGCCTGGCCCTGAACGCCCAGATCGCCCTGTTCCGTGTGCACCAGGCGGCCCGCCGTGCCGACGAGGAGGCCATGGCCGAGCAGACCCGCGTGCTCGAACGGGCCTTGCGGGAGCTGCCCGCCGAACACATCGACATGCTCGCGTTCGAATCGAACCTGGAAGGCGCCCGGAGCCACCTGGGCCTCCTGCGGGCGCGGCGCACCGGGCGCATCGACCCCGCTGCCGAAGGGGCGGGCGCCGCGACACCCGCACACGAGATCCGCCGGCGGATCGCGGGGCTGCCGCGCAACGTCCAGGCCGACAAACTGGCCGAGGCGGCCTTCGCGATCGGGGCACGCGCCCTGCCGGCGATGGACTACCAGGGAATGCTGGAGGCCATGGAGCTGCAGGAAGCCACACTGGAGCTGCTCGAACCGGACGACGAGCGATGGATCCGGGCCACGGGCTCGCTGGGAGTGGTCCACTCCACCCTGGCCGGACTCCCCATCGCACCTCCGGCCGACCGCCTCCACCATCTGGACCAGGGCATCGCCTGGCTGCGGCACACCCTGAAGCTCACCGGTGGCCCGCACCACCCCCTGTGGGGCGGCACCGGCATGTCGCTGGCCAGGGCGTATCGCCTGCGCGGCGACGAGGACACGCACGACGCCCGCACGAGACGCCTGAACTACGAGGCCTCCCGCCGCGTCGGCCTCGACTGCCTGCGCGCCGCGGCCTGGAGCTCCCTGCTCCAGTCCGGTACGGCCCATGCCGCGCAGACCGCCCGGCTGGCGGGCGGCCAGGCCCTCGACGTCGCGCGCTGGTGTCTGGCCGACGGCGCCCACGCCGACGCCGTACGGGCCCTGGACGCGGGGCGCGGCCTCGTCCTGCACGCGGCGACCGTGGTCACCACCGTGCCCGACATGCTGAGGGAACTGGGCCGGACGGAGCTCGCGCGGGAATGGCAGGCCGTGGGCAGCGTGCCCGAGCCGGGGGAGGAGATGCTGATGGCGGCTCAGGCCGTGGTCGCCGGGCCCTCCAGCCGACTGCGCCGCCGGGTCCTCGAGGCGCTGGCCGACTCCCCCCGGCAGCACGGCCTGCTGGACGTGCCCGCACCCGGGGACATCGGCTCGGCGCTGCGCGCGATGGGCGCGACCGCGCTGGTCTACCTGGTGCCCGGTGACGAGGAGGTGCCCGGACTCCTCGGCCCGCAGCACGGCTCCGGCGCCGCCCTCATCGTCACCGCCGACGGCAGCACGGACGCCCTCCACCTGCCCCAACTCACCCTCGACGCGCCCCCGCTCACCGCCTACCGCGCCACCGGCACCCCCGGCCGTGACGCCGGCGGCCCGCCCGAGGACGACACCCCGCCCGGACCGGCCCCCAGCCCCGCCACGAGCCGCGCCGCCCTGGAGCAGGTGTGCGCCTGGGCCGGTACGGCGGTGATGGAACCGCTGCTGAGCCGGCTCCCGCGCGGCTACGGCCGGGTGCCGTCCCTGGTGCTCGTCCCCATGGGTGCCCTGGGCGTCGTGCCCTGGCACGCGGCACGCGTGCGTGGCCGGCGCCGGTCGCACGGATACGCCTGCGAGGAGGTGGACATCTCCTACCTGCCCTCCGCCCGGCTGCTGTGCGACGTGGCGGCCCGGCCCGCCGTCGGCACCCGCCGCACCCTGGTCGTCGGCAACCCGACCCGCGATCTGCACCACGCCGGTGAAGAGGCCGAGGCCGTCCACAGCGTCTTCCACCCGGACGGCGCTCTGCTCGGCCCCGGCGCCGCCACGCCCGCCGCCGTCACCGACTGGCTGCGCCGGCAGCAGGGCGGACTGCTGCACCTCGCCTGCCACGGAGTGGTGCGCCAGGGCGAGCGGCACAGCGCCTATCTCGCCCTGTCCGGCGGGCGGTTGGCCGCCGAGGAACTGACCGAGGGCGCGACCCGCTACCGCGGCCTGGACCTGGTCGTGCTCGCGGCCTGCCGTACCAATGTCTCCGGGCACGGGTACGACGAGGCGTACAGCCTGTCCACCGCGTTCCTCGTCGCGGGCGCCCGCTCGGTCATCGGCTCCCTGTGGCCCGTGCCCGACGCGGCGACGTCCCTGCTGATGTACATGACCCACCACTTCATGAGCCACGAGGGCCTGCCGCCCGGAGCGGCGCTGCGCAGCGCCCAGTCGTGGATGCTGAACGAACGCCGCGAGGCGCCGCCCGGCATGCCGGACAAGCTGCGGGCCCGGGTACGGCACATCGACGGCGACGACCTGACCGCGTGGGCGGGCTTCACCCACCTCGGCTGGTGACGGCTCCTCACACCTCGGTGCGGACGACCACCTGTGCCGTCCCCCACCGGGCCGCCCCGAAGGCCGGACCGCCCGCGTCCCGGCGGCCCGCGTCCCGGCCGTCCTTGACACTCGCCCCGATCACTCGCAGCAGACCGCCTCCACCGGCCGGGGCCGGGCTGAGGCGTGCGCCGGAGGGGGCGGCGGAGGACCAGGCGGGCAGCCGGAAGGGCGCGAGGTTCAGCTCCTCCTCCGCGACGATCACCTTCAGCCAGTCCCGGGTGAAGGCGCCCCGCACCTTCGAACGCCCCGGCGGCAGCCGCATCCACACCGGCTGCCCGCGCCGGGCCCACCCGACCCTGCCGTCCCCGATGAACTCACCCTCGAACAGATGCGGGGACGAGGCGTAGCCGTCCGTCAGGTCGAGGAGCACCGCCCACAGGTCCCGTCCGGAGGAGTTGTGGATCCCGACCCGTACCTGCGGTTCACTGCCGCCGGGTGTGTAGGCGCAGACGATCTCACCGTCCGCCGAGTGACGCAGACTGCCCACCGGCGTCTCCTCGACGGTGATCCGGACCAGCGACGACAGCAGCGGATCGGGATTGGCCAGGTCCCGGATGTGGTGCCAGCGGGCGATGTGCGCGAGGCAGTCGGTGACGCCGGCCGCGTCCGCGGGGGACTCCAGCGGCAGGTCGGGCACGGGATGCCCGGCGCCGCCCGACACCCGGGCCCGGCCGTCCCCGGCTTCCACGTGCAGGCGCAGAACCCCTTCCGCCGCGGGTGGCCCGTCCGGCTCCAAGGCCAGCGCGGGCACCGCCTCGACGGCCTCCGCGACCAGACGTACGGCGACCGGCTCACCGGACAGCGTCACGACGGCCGGCGGGAACGCCATGGCCGACGGCGTGACGGCGTGCGCCACCTGCTCGTCCTCGGCGGTCGGCTGCCAGTCGACCGGGTCCACCAGAGCCGACTCGGTCCGCACCTCCCGGACCACGACGGTGCGTTCCCCGGGGTCCCCGTCCCCGGACAGGGTGAACTCGGCGCCCGCCGACCGCAGCCCGTGCGCCGCACCGCAGTTGACCTCCCAGCCCGACGCCGTGTGCCGCAGCAGGAACGGCGAGGCCGGCACCGGCTCGCCGGACAGGAAGCCCCCGTCCTCCGGACCGCGCAGCTCGGGATGCTGGACGTGGCCACTGACGCGCACGCGCGCGTGGGCGAGTGCGTGCAGCTCCCCGTACGTGGTCGTGGGACCGAGCCCGTCGAGCGCGCTCAGCAGCGCATGGCTGAACAGGCCCCGGGTCCGTCCGTCGATGACCTTCTCGTGCGCGAGTTCCTGCGGGCGGCACGCGGCCAGCAGGACATGCCGACCCGGCTCGGGTCCCGCCCCGCCGCTCTCGCGCGACCCCGTGTGCCACCACGACTGCCAGGGCACGCCCCGGACCGCCGCACCGGCCGGACCGGCCGCGCCGTCCGCGTTCTCCCGTGTCGCCCCGCCCGAGTGGCAGCAGTCCAGCACCGCGACGACATGGGTGCCGCGGGCGGCGACGCGGTCCAGGTGCGCCCCGAGTTCGGTGTCCTGCAGCACCGGCTGCCCGCCCGGGGCGAGGCTGTCGTGGCACACCAGAGCCTGGGACCAGCCGGTGGCCTCGCCCGGGTCGCTGGTCGGGCTCTGGCTGCCGTGCCCGCTGAACCACAGCAGCGCGGTGTCGCCGGGACCACTGCGCCCCAGGTGCTCCTCCAGGCCCTTGAGCACCGCCGCCCGGGTCGCCCGGGCGTCGTACAGCGTCCGGACCCGGGGTTGCGGACCGGTCCTGCCGCGCAGCCACTTCTCCGCTGCCCGTACGTCGTTGACACAGCCGCACAGCGGCGCGCCGGGGTAGTCGTCGATGCCCACGAACAGGGCGTACACGGTGCGCATACGGTGATCCTTCCAGGTCCGCCCGGGCGCGGGCAGGGCGTTTCCGGGGCGCATGCCGGGCGCCCGCGCGCAACCCCATGACCCCTCGCGCCGAAGCCGGTTGACTTGACTGCGGAGATGGCTGATGTTTGTGCCGCCTTCAGCACCGCGAGTAACGGAAGGAACACCACGTGAGTTTCGGGGGACCCGCCAACCCGTACCAGCCGCCCGGGCCGCCGGCCGGGGGGCCGTACCCGCCGCCTCCGGCCGCGGGCCCCTACGTACCGCCCCAGCCGGGCCCGGCACCGTACGGCTACCCGCAGCCACAGCCGTATCCCTATCCCTATCCCCATCCCCATCCGTATCCACCGCAGCCTCACCCGGGGCCGGGGCCGGGGCCGGGGCCGGGGCCGGGGCAGGGCGGTCTGCGCGCCGGTGAATGGCCCTCGCTGCGCCAGCTGTTGCGGCAAGGGCGGTCCAACACCTCCGGCTGCATGTGGCTGGTGCTGCTCGCCCCGTGCACGTGGTTCGCGTTCCTGCCGCTCGTGGTCGGCTACTCGTTCGCGCGCTCGGCCCGCAACCGGGCCCACCGGCTCTTCCCGCGGCACGGGCACCGGGCCGTCGACGACCGGCACGTCACACGCGTGCAGAAGGTGCGGGCCTGGACCGCGGCCGCCATGTCCCTCCTGCTGCTCGGCGTCTACGGCAAACCGGAGGACGTCGCCGAGGCCCAGGAGCAGTACATGATGCGGCTGGCGGTCACCCCGCCGCTGCTGCTCCTGAGCGCGCCCGTGGTGATCACGGTGCTCTTCCGCTGGGCGTCGGCGGAGCGACGGTCGGCGATGCGCGCCAGTGTGCGGGCCGCCCTGCGGTCGGCCGGGTGGTACGTCGGCGCCGTGACGGCCCTTCCGCTGCTCGGCGGGGTGATCATCCTGCTCGGCCGGAACCGGTCGCCCTCCGCCGGGGCGTCGGAACCCGCTCCCTGGCTGATCCTCGCGGCGGCCCTGCCCCTGGTCTGGCTCCTGTTCTTCATCGGCTTCGCCACCGGCCCGGCCATCCGCACCGGTTTCAACACCTCGTCCGTGCACGCGGCGCTCCCCGCCCTGCTGACC
The DNA here is from genome assembly GCF_042674225.1 of Streptomyces sp. NPDC056948. NCBI lineage: Bacteria > Bacillati > Actinomycetota > Actinomycetes > Kitasatosporales > Streptomycetaceae > Streptomyces > Streptomyces sp. NPDC056948. The sequence goes on along the minus strand of NZ_JBHUQX010000088.1, from coordinate 11,451 downwards.
GGCACCCTGGTCTGGGAGTTCGCGGTCATCAGCCTGGTCGCGGGCGGTCTGCCGCCCGGCCCGCCGGTGATCCAGGCCCTCGCCGTCCTCGGCGGCCCCGCCTCGGTGACCGCGGTGGTCTGGTGGGAGATCAGCCGCCTGCGCACCCTGTACGGCGTGACGCTGCGCGCCTGACCGCGGCCGTGATTACGTAACGCCCATGACTGCGATCAGACTTCTCCTCGTCGACGACGATCCGCTGGTGCGGGCCGGACTGTCCTTCATGATGGGCGGCGCCGACGACATCGAGATCGTCGGGGAGGCCGCCGACGGGGGCGAGGTGGAGGCGCTCGTCGACCGCACCCGACCGGACGTCGTGCTCATGGACATCCGAATGCCGACGGTGGACGGTCTCACGGCCACGGAGCGCCTGCGCGCCCGCAAGGACGCCCCGCAGGTGGTGGTGCTCACCACCTTCCACGCCGACGAACAGGTGCTGCGGGCGCTGCGCGTGGGCGCCGCCGGTTTCGTCCTCAAGGACACCCCGCCCACCGAGATCCTCGCGGCGGTGCGCCGGGTCGCGGCCGGCGACCCGGTCCTGTCGCCCACCGTCACCCGTCAGCTCATGCGGCACGCGGTCGGCACCGCCGCCGACACGCGCCGCGCACGCGCGCGTGCCCGCATGGCCGTCCTCAACGACCGCGAGCGCGAGGTCGCCGTAGCGGTCGGCCGGGGCCTGGCCAACGCCGAGATCGCCACCGGCCTCTTCATGAGCGTCGCCACCGTCAAGACACACGTCTCACGCATCCTGGCCAAGCTCGACCTCAACAACCGGGTGCAGATCGCGCTGCTGGCGTACGACGCGGGACTCCTGGACGAGGAACAGGCGGCACAGGCGGCACAGGAGGAACCGGAGGGCCACTGACCCGGCGCCGGCCGCCGTACGGGCCCGCCGTCACGCGAACGTCCGGGCGGCCACGCCGTCACGCGAAGGTCTGGGCGGCTCCGCCGGGGATCTCCGCCAGCCGCACCGCTCTGCGCTCCCGGCGCGACAGCTCGCACCCCTCGGCGATCCGCAGGGCCTGCAGCGCCTCGCGCCCGTCGCAGGGGTTGGCCCGCTCGCCCCGGACGACCTCGACGAACGCGTTCAGCTCCGCCTCGTAGGCCGGGCCGAAGCGCTCCAGGAAGCCCGTCCAGGGCTTGTCGGCGGCCGGCGGCCCGGTCGGTTCGGTGGACGCGATCGGCGTACGGTCGTCCAGGCCGACCACGATCTGGTCGAGCTCCCCGGCGAGCTCCATGCGCACGTCGTAGCCGGCCCCGTTCATCCGGGAGCCGGTGATCGTGGCGAGCGTGCCGTCGTCGAGGGTGAGGAGCGCGGCGGCGGTGTCGACGTCGCCGGCCTCGCGGAACATCGAGGGCCCCGCGTCGGACCCGGCCGCGTACACATCGGCCACCTCCCGGCCCGTCACCCAGCGCAGCACGTCGAAGTCGTGGATCAGGGTGTCCCGGTACAGCCCGCCGGACATCGGCAGCCACGCGGCGGGCGGCGGCGACTGGTCACTGGTCAGCGCCCGGACGGTGTGCAGCCGCCCCAGCCTGCCGGACCGCACGGCCTTGCGGGCGCCCGTGTAGCCCGTGTCGAAGCGGCGCTGGAAGCCCATCTGGAGGACCGTCCCGACCGTCTCGACCTCGGCGATCGCGCTCAAGGTCCCCGGCAGATCCAGCGCGATGGGCTTCTCGCAGAACACCGGCAGGCCCGAGCGTGCTGCCCGACCGATCAGTTCGGCGTGGGCGGACGTGTTCGTCGTGATCACCACGGCGTCGACCCCCCAGCGGAAGATCTCCTCCACGCCCGGCGCCGCCGTCTCACCCAGCCGGTGCGCCAGATCCTGGGCCCGCGTGGGGTCCGCGTCCGTGAGGATCAAGGACCCGACGTCGCGGTGCCTGCTGAGCGTGTTCGCGTGGATCGTGCCGATGCGGCCCGTCCCGATGACCCCGATGCGCATGGGAACAAAGTGCGTCCACAACTCGCCCCTGTCAATCTGTTTGTCCGGACAATCTGACTACAGAACTTCCCGTCAACAACGCACGGAGCTACGCTCGGCCCGTGCCGAAACCAGAAGTGGACCCGACCGTGCAGCTCGAGCTGAGCGTGGACCGCAGCTCTCCCGTGCCGTTGTACTTCCAGCTCTCCCAGCAGCTGGAGGCCGCGATCGAGCACGGCACGCTGACCCCCGGCAGCCTGCTGGGCAACGAGATCGAGCTCGCGGCCCGGCTCGGCCTGTCCCGGCCGACCGTCCGGCAGGCCATCCAGTCGCTCGTCGACAAGGGCCTCCTCGTACGCCGCCGCGGCGTGGGCACCCAGGTCGTGCACAGCCAGGTCAAGCGCCCGCTGGAGCTCAGCAGCCTCTACGACGACCTGGAGGCGGCGGGCCAGCGCCCGGCCACGAAGGTCCTGGTCAACACCCTCGAGCCCGCCTCCGCCGAGGTCGCCGCCGCACTCGGCGTCGCCGAGGACAGCGACGTCCACCGCGTGGAACGCCTCCGCCTCGCCCACGGCGAGCCCATGGCCTACCTCTGCAACTTCCTGCCCCCCGGCCTCATCGACCTCGACACCGACCAACTGGAGAACACCGGCCTCTACCGCCTGATGCGAGCGGCCGGCATCACCCTCCACAGCGCCCGCCAGTCCATCGGCGCGCGAGCGGCGACCCCGCCGGAGGCGGAACGACTCGCCGAGCAGACCGGGGCCCCACTGCTGACCATGCAGCGGGTGACGTTCGACGACACGGGCCGAGCAGTGGAATACGGCACACACACGTACCGCCCGACGCGCTATTCGTTCGAGTTCCAGTTGCTCGTACGGACGTGATGGTCATGCTGTTGAGGGGCGCGGGGAACTGCGCGACAAGCCCCCACCGGCTCGCACTCGGCAATGATCCGCACCACCCCTCTGCTCCGCACCCTGCCTCCCCGTGAGGCAGAATCGGGCCCGATGAGCACCTACCGCGACTTCACCGCCCCCATCGGCTCCCGCCGCGCCACGGCACTCCGCACCGTCGGCACCCGGGAGCGCCGCTCACACCTGACGGCACCCCGCGTGCCGACGGTCGGCATCGACATCGGCGGTACGAAGGTGATGGCGGGCGTCGTGGACGCCGACGGCAACATCCTGGAGAAGCTCCGCACGGAGACCCCGGACAAGTCCAAGAGCCCCAGGGTCGTCGAGGACACCATCGCCGAACTGGTCCTGGACCTCTCCGACCGGCACGACGTGCACGCCGTCGGCATCGGCGCGGCCGGCTGGGTCGACGCCGACCGCAACCGCGTGCTGTTCGCCCCCCACCTGTCGTGGCGCAACGAACCGCTCCGCGACCGCCTGGCCGAGCGGCTCGCCGTGCCCGTCCTGGTCGACAACGACGCCAACAGCGCCGCCTGGGCCGAGTGGCGCTTCGGCGCGGGCCGCGGCGAGGACCACCTCGTCATGATCACGCTGGGCACCGGCATCGGCGGCGCGATCCTGGAGGACGGCCAGGTCAAGCGCGGCAAGTACGGCGTCGCCGGTGAGTTCGGCCATATGCAGGTCGTGCCCGGCGGCCACCGCTGCCCGTGCGGCAACCGCGGCTGCTGGGAGCAGTACAGCTCCGGGAACGCCCTGGTCCGCGAGGCACGCGAGCTGGCCGCCGCCGACTCGCCGGTGGCGTACGGGATCATCGAGCACGTCAAGGGCAACATCTCCGAGATCAGCGGCCCGATGATCACCGAGCTGGCCCGCGACGGCGACGCCATGTGCATCGAGCTGCTCCAGGACATCGGCCAGTGGCTCGGCGTCGGCATCGCCAACCTCGCGGCCGCCCTCGACCCCTCCTGCTTCGTGATCGGCGGCGGTGTCTCGGCCGCCGACGACCTGCTGATCGGCCCCGCGCGAGACGCCTTCCGCCGGCATCTGACGGGCCGCGGCTACCGCCCCGAGGCCCGCATCACCCGGGCCCAGCTCGGCCCGGAGGCCGGCATGGTCGGCGCCGCGGACCTGGCTCGGCTGGTTGCCCGCCGCTTCCGCCGCGCCAAGCGCCGCCGGGTGGAGCGGTACGAGCGCTACGAGCGGTACGCACAGGCCCGTCGCAGTACCCAGGAGACGCTGTGACCGCTTCGCTGCCCCACCAGGGCCCCTGGCCCGACGAGCCGGAGCGGCCGGTCGAGGACCGCGGCCACATGATCCGCCGCAGGGCGCTCACCCTGCTCATCATCGTGCTGCTCATCGGCATCCCGGCCGGCTACCTGGTGATCTCCGCGAACCAGAGCCGGGACAGCGGCAAGGACAAGGAGGCGAAGTACTCGGCGACCGGCCTCACCGAGGGCTGGCCCTCCAAGCTCCAGCGCCGGATCTACCAGGTGCCCGTCCCGCACCCGGCCTGGCACGTGGCGTACTACGAGACCAACAACTGGAAGACCAGCCGCCTGTACGCCCAGTTCGAGACCAACGCGGCCGGTCTGGACGCGTATCTGACGGGCCTCGGCCTGACCCGGGACGACCTGAAGAAGGGCCACGTCACCATCGGTGCCCGCGACCGGAAGGTCACCGGATGGAAGTTCGCCGACGACGGCCTGTGGTCGGGCGTCGTCCACAGGCAGAAGAATCCGGCCCCCACGCATGACGTGGTCGTGGATCTGTCCAACCCGGCGTACCCCTGGGTGTTCGTGGTCTCCCGGACCGTGCCCTGACCCGGAGCCCGGCGGGCCGGTGATGCCGCCGGGGCCGATTGTCAGACCCCGCCCGTAGAGTCGGAGACAACTGATCCGACACGCGGGACGGGAGGTGGCAGGACGTATGGGCGACACGGCCGCGGTGGCCGAGCGGGCGGGGGGGCCGGCGGTCCCCGTCCGGCTCCCGGCCGTCTTCCTGCCCGCGCCCCTTCCGCGCGACGGGCGGATCGTCTTCTGGGACCCCGAGGGCGAGCCCCTGCGCCCCGGGGACACGGAGGACTCCGAGGAGGCCGCGGCCACCGAGCTGACCGTCGTACGACGGCACGGCGCCGGCGTGCGGCGGCGGACCACCCCGGCGCTGTCCCTCCCGCTGGACGCGGCCCTGCCGCTCCTGGTGCGCGCCCGGCACGACCCCGCCGCGCACCCCGCCACCGCCTGCTGGGGCGCCGCCGCCCTGCACGCCCTGCGGCTGACCGCGCGGGGCCGGCTGCTGCCCGGCCTGACCGCCGCGGGGCACGACGCGTGGCGCGCCGGCCCCCTCGACCCGGACGACATCGCGCACCTGCGCGCGGTGGCCGCCGCCCTGCCGTATGAGGGGCACGCCGTCCCGCTGCCCGGCCCGGGCCCGATCCGCCTCCCCGAACCGGAAGCGCTGGTGCGCGCCTTCCTGGACGCGGTCGCCGACACCCTGCCCCGCACCCCGGCCGCGCCCCACACCTCCGGCAGGCCCTTCGCGGCCCGGGAGGCCCAGCGTCTGCCCCACGCCCACGACTGGGCCGCCGAGGTCGCCGCCGGCATGGACGCCGGAGTGCGGATCTCGCTCCGCCTGGACCTGTCGGCGTACGACCTGTTCGACGACGCCTCCGACGGCGGCGCACGCAGCGCCGGCGCTGCGATCGTCCAGGTGCACAGCCTCGCCGACCCGACCCTGGTGGCCGACGCCGCGGCTCTGTGGGCGGGCGGGGCCGACGACGTCTTCGGCCCACGCGCGCGCGTGGACGCGGCTCTCGCGGTCCGCCGGGCGGCCCGGGTCTGGCCCCCGCTGGACCGGCTCTCCGACCAGGACGTGCCCGACGTGCTGGCTCTGTCGGAGGAGGAGCTGAACGACCTGCTCGGGGTCGCGGCCACTCGGCTCGCCGCGGCCGGGGTCGCCGTGCACTGGCCGAGGGACCTGGCCCAGGACCTGTCCGCCACGGCGGTGGTCCGCCCGGCCCCCGGCTCGGCGAAGGACGGCACCGGCTTCTTCGAGAGCGAGGACCTGCTCCGCTTCGGCTGGCAGCTGGCGCTCGGCGGCGACCCGCTCACCGACACCGAGATGGACGCCCTTGCCGAGGCCCACCGCCCGGTCGTCCGGCTGCGCGACCAGTGGGTGCTGGTCGACCCGGCCCTCGTCCGCAAGGCCCGCAAACGGGACCTGGGCCTGCTCGACCCGGTCGACGCGCTGTCCGTCGCCCTCACCGGCACGGCCGACGTGGACGGCGAGACGGTCGAGGCCGTCCCGGTCGGCGCGCTGGCCGGCCTGCGCGACCGCCTGACCGCGGGCATCCGCCCGGCCGAGCCGCCGCCGGACCTGCACGCCACCCTCCGCGACTACCAGCTCCGGGGCCTGGCCTGGCTCGAGCTGATGACCTCCCTGGGCCTCGGCGGCTGCCTCGCCGACGACATGGGCCTGGGTAAGACCGTCACCCTCATCGCCCTGCACCTGAAGCGGGCGCGCAGCGAGCCGACCCTGGTGGTCTGCCCGGCCTCGCTGCTGGGCAACTGGCAGCGGGAGATCACCCGCTTCGCGCCCGGCGTCCCCGTCCGCCGCTTCCACGGCCCGGAGCGCAGCCTGGCCGGCCTGGACGGCGGTTTCGTCCTCACCACCTACGGCACGATGCGCTCGGCGGCCCCCGCCCTGGCCGAGCGGGCCTGGGGCATGGTCGTCGCCGACGAGGCGCAGCACGTCAAGAACCCCTACTCGGCCACGGCCAAGGCGCTGCGCACGATCCCGTCCCCCGCGCGGGTCGCCCTGACCGGCACGCCCGTCGAGAACAACCTGTCGGAGCTGTGGGCGCTGCTCGACTGGACGACCCCGGGCCTCCTCGGCCCGCTGAAGTCCTTCCGCGCCCGGCACGCCCGGGCCGTGGAGACCGGCGAGGACGACCAGGCGGTGGAGCGCCTGGCCCGCCTGGTCCGCCCCTTCCTCCTGCGCCGGAAGAAGTCCGACCCGGGCATCGTCCCCGAGCTGCCGCCCAAGACGGAGACCGACCACCCGGTCCCGCTCACCCGCGAACAGGCCGCGCTCTACGAGGCGGTGGTCCGCGAGTCGATGCTCGCCATCGAGACCTCCGACGGCATGGCCCGCCGGGGCCTGGTACTGAAGCTCCTTACCTCCCTGAAGCAGATCTGCAACCACCCCGCGCTGTACCTGAAGGAGGACCAGGCGCCGGAGCACGCCCGGCCCGGCGGCGACCGGTTCGCCACCCGCTCCGGCAAACTCGCCCTGCTGGACGAGCTGTTGGACACGCTGCTCGCCGAGGACGGCTCCGCACTCGTCTTCACCCAGTACGTGGGGATGGCCCGTCTGATCACCACCCACCTGGCCACCCGAGCGGTCCCGGTCGACCTCCTCCACGGCGGCACACCGATCCCGGAGCGGGAGCGCATGGTGGACCGTTTCCAGGCCGGCTCGACGCCCGTCCTGGTCCTGTCCCTGAAGGCAGCGGGCACCGGCCTCAACCTCACCCGTGCGGGCCATGTCGTGCACTTCGACCGCTGGTGGAACCCGGCCGTCGAGGAGCAGGCCACCGACCGTGCCTACCGCATCGGCCAGACCCAGCCCGTCCAGGTCCACCGCCTCATCACCGAGGGCACCGTCGAGGACCGTATCGCCGAGATGCTCCAGGCCAAGCGCGCCCTGGCCGACGCCATCCTCGGCTCCGGCGAGTCGGCCCTCACCGAGCTGACGGACCGCGAGCTGTCCGACCTGGTCTCCCTGCGGAGGACGCCATGACCCACAGCGGGGCCGACGAGGCCCGCCGGGCCCTGCGTGCGGCCCGGGAGCAGGCGACCCGGGACCCGGAACCGGCATCCGCTCCCCGTCCGGCACCTTCCCCGGCCCCGTCACCCGCCGACCAGGAGACCGCCCGACCGGGCGACGCGGCCCGCGAGGCACTGCGCAGGGCGGTGTCCGAGCGTCGCGGGGCCGACGGGGCCGACAGGGGCGAGGCGGGCTCCGCGGGTGACCTGCCTGCGGCCGAGGATGCCGATGACGCGGTGACCGGAGTGTCGGGTGGCTCGTCGAGCCCCAGTGGCAGCGGCGGGGCCCCCAGTGGAAGCGCCGAGGGTGACGGCGGCAGCGGTGGGCCGGGGGCGGCTCCGTCCGGCGGGCCGTCCGAAGACTCCGAAGACGAGGGCAGGAACGCGCCCGCCGACGTACCGGGAGACACCCTGGACGATGCTCCCGGCGGCGCCACCGAGCAGCCGGGTCCGCGCGCGGGGGACGTCGCGCGTGAGGCACTGCGCGCGGCTCGGGACGACGCGCGGCGGGCACGGGAGGAGACCGCGCGCGAAGCGATCGGGCGCAGGCGCCGGGCTGCCCGGCAGAGCGCCGTGCACCAGAGGCCGGCGGGGCCCGATCGACGGGCGGGCGAGCACACCGTAGGCAGGGGAGCGCGTGACGTCCTGCAGTTGCTCGGCGACGCCTTCCGGATGCCTACGGAAGCGGACGAGCCGGACGCGGCACCCGAGGACCCCGCCGAAACGGGCCCCGGGCGTTCGCCTCACTACGGAGCCGACGCGCCGCACAGCCCGGCGCCCCGCGACACGCCGACCCCTGATACGCCAGCCCCTGATACGCCAACCCCTGACACGCCGACTCCCGACCACCCCGCGACCTCCAACCCTTGGTCCACCGAGCCCTCGACCCCCCGAAAAGCGGTGGCCCCTCACTCCACCCCCCGGAAGCCCCGCTCCATGGCCGCCCCCAGCCGCGACAGTGAGCTCCGCCGTACCTTCCCGGCCTTCCCGCCCCGGGAGCCCGACGGCAAGGGATTCGCCGGGAGTTGGTGGGGGAACGCGTGGGTCGCGGCGCTGGAGCAGGGCGCGCTGGACGCCAAGCGGCTGGAGCGCGGGCGCGGGTATGCGGGGCAGGGGCATGTCGACGCCATCACCGTGACGCCCGGACTGGTGCTGGCCTACGTACAGGGCAGCCGCCCGCGTCCGTATCGCGTGCAGGTGCGGCTGCGCACGCTCGACGACGCCGACTGGGAGCGGTTCCTGGACGCCGCCGTCGACCGGCCGGGGCATATCGCGGCGCTCCTCGACAAGGAGATGCCCCAGTCCCTCGCGGACTGCGGCGTGCCGCTGCTGCCCGGGCCCGGCGACCTGGAGCCGCGGTGCAGCTGCCCCGACCGGGGCCACCCCTGCAAGCATGCCGCCGCCCTCTGTTACCAGACCGCCCGGCTGCTCGACGCCGACCCCTTCGTCCTGCTCCTGCTGCGCGGCCGGGGCGAACGGGAACTGCTCGACGCGCTGTCCCGGCTCAGTGCCACCCGTGCGGCGCGTGCCGCACAGGACAGGGAACCGGCGCCCCTCCCCGGCGTACGGGCCGGTGACGCCCTCGCACCGCGCGCCCTCCCGCCCCTGCCGGCGCCGCTGCCCACGCCTGCGCACCCCGAGCAGCCCCCGGCCTACCCGGCGTCCCCCGGCGGCCCGGACCCCTTCGCGCTGGACCAGTTGGCCACGGACGCCGCCGCTCGGGCGCACGCCCTGCTCGCCACCGGCCGTGACCCGGTCGGGCAGCTGACCCTCTGGCAGGACGCGGTCCGCCTGGCCGCGGCCCGCCCCGGCTCGGGACTCACCGCGGGCTCCCGGGCGCTCTACTCCTCGCTCGCCTCCGCGGCGGATCGCACCTCGTCCGAGCTGGCCCGCGCGGTCGCTGCCTGGCGTCAGGGCGGACTGGAGGGCCTCGCCGTACTGGAGGAGCCGTGGGACCCGCCGGCCGGCCGGTTCGACCGGGCCCGTCCGCTCCTCCTCGCCGCCGACCTGCCCGCCTTTCGCCCCGGGCGCAACCACCTCACCCACCCCCATGGCCACGTCCAGCTCCGCCTGGGCCGCGACGGCCTGTGGTATGCGTACGAGTCCGAGCCGGGCCACGACGACTGGTGGCCGAGAGGCACACCCGACCTGGACCCGGTGGGCGCGCTGACGGGCCTCGGCATTCCCGGCGATCTCTGAAGGGACGTGGAAGCGGAGCCATCCACTGGTCAACTTCCCCGCCGTTTCGGCAGGATGGAAAATGCTCTCTGCGCTAGGGTGACCGCGAAGTCCCCTGAAATGAGGAGAGCGCATGACCATCAAATTATTCAATCCTGATGGCCTGCCGAAACCGGATGTCTATCGGCAGCTTTCGATCGCGGAGGGCTCCAGGATCGTGTTCCTGGCCGGCCAGGTGGCCCGCGATGCCGATGGCAATGCGGTGGGCACCGGTGACTTCGCCGCACAGGTGGAGCAGGCCTACCTGAACGTCGGCCGGGCACTGCAGGAGGTCGGCGGTTCCTTCGACGACGTGGCCAAGCTGACGATCTACGTCGTCGACTGGCACCCGGACAAGTACCCGCTGCTGGGGGAGGGTGTCTCCCGTGCCGCAGCCAAGATGGGCGTCGACCCGTTGAAGCCGATCACGCTGCTCGGCGTGTCCGCTCTGGGTGAGCCGGACATCATGGTCGAGGTCGAGGCCACGGCGGTGCTGGACTGATCGGAGCTCACGCCGAGCTCCTCGTTGGATTGCCGCGCTGGGCGGGGTCCCGAGCCCTGCCCAGCGCCGCCCATCGTGTTTTGTGAACCCCCTTGCCCGAACGCAAACAGTTCCCTTCCGCTTCCGCTGGGACCAGTGACGTCTCTGAATGGTCGGCGGACATACAGCCGTGATTTTGAGCTCCCGGACCGGATTCCGCTTGATGTCTGATCGCGCTTTCGGAAAGCGCTCGCTCCAGGCCCGTCCCGGCGGCCGCGATACCACGCCGGCGCACGCCGGTCCGTGCGCCACGTCCATGTCAACTCCCCCAACCCCGCGGCCCGTTCGAGGTAAAGATCCGTAGAGTCAAGGTCTTGCAATGCATCGATCCTCCTGAAAGATTGTTCGGGTCGGTTCACGACATTGCGTTACGGGGGAAATTCGATGTTCTTCAACTTTCTGATTGCCGGTCCTGATCCTTCCTGCCCTCGTCCCGTGGTTTGCCGCGCTGCCTGAAGTCATCCGCCGCCGGATGCGTCGCATGACAGCTGCCGAGCCCACAGGAAGTTGGTAGGGGGAAGATCGATGAACCACATCTCTGCATCAGCAGAGAAGCCGATACACCGCCCATCACCTCGCCTCGATCCGTTTCGCGCTGAGCTCTTATCGGAGATCACCCACGTTCCGATACGCCACATCCTGGTGGCGGGCTCTCCCCGGACGGGTGGGGAGGACTCACAACACATCACCGCACTCGCCGAAGTGTGTGCCGATCTGCCGCCGATCGTGATCCACCACGAGACGATGACCGTCATCGACGGTGTGCACCGGCTCAGGGCGGTCGAGCGGAGCGGCGCCACGCACATCAGCGCCGTCTTCTTCAACGGGGACGAAAGCCAAGCCTTCGTGCTCGCCGTGAAGTTGAACAGCAACCACGGACTGCCGCTCTCCCTCGCCGACCGCAAGGCCGCGGCCCTGCGCATGCTCACGGACTTCCCGGAGTGGTCCAACCGGCGGCTGGCCGAGGTCGCCGGCCTGTCGGACAAGAC
>NZ_JBHUQX010000087.1:0-24992 GCF_042674225.1 Streptomyces sp. NPDC056948 | reverse complement strand
GCGCTGCACGGCCCCGGTGAGTCGTCGGCGGCCTGGCTGGAGCGCTATCCGCGCGGCTGAGCCGGGAGTACGGACGCCCTCCCGGCGTGGTGGGGTAAATCCTTAACGAGATGGCAACGGTGCCATCCGTTCTCTAAGTGAAGGCGGGCGCCGCTGTCTGCAGTACTCCAGGGGCAGTTCCGTCCAAAAGTGTCGAATCGCCCATCTCGCTGAGGGCGAGAGCGAGCGCTCCGAGGACCTCCGCACGGCCGCCGAGGGCACCCGGGAGAACCGACAACTGCCGTGCCGCGCTGGGGATCGCGTAGCGCCCGACGGACTCCCGGATCGGCCCGAGCACCAGCTCACCGGCCTCGGCGAGATCACCGCCGAGGACCACCCGGCTCGGGTTCAGCAGATTGCAGAGATTGGCCACTCCGCTGCCGATGTGACGGCCGACGTCGGCGACCACCCTGCGGCAGCCCGGGTCCCCCTCCCGCGCGAGCCGCACGACGCCTTCCATGGTCAAGTCGGTGCCGTGGCTGGACTGCAGGAGCGGGAGCACATAGCGCGCGGCCGCGAAGGTCTCCAGGCAGCCGCGGTTTCCGCAGCGGCAGACGGGGCCGGATTCATCGAGGGTGATATGCCCGATTTCCCCGGCGGTGCCGCCCGGGCCCCGGTAGATCTTCCCGTTGATCACCAGACCGGCGCCGACACCGCTGGCGACCTTGATGTACGCCAGGTCGCGCACCCCGCGACCGCTCCCCCAGACCATCTCGCCGAGGGCGCCGAGGTTGGCGTCGTTGTCCACGTGCACCGGCACGCCGAGCCGCCCCCGCAGCTCCTCGGCGGGCTTGGTGCCGGTCCAGCCGGGGAGGATGGCGGTCGAGCCGAGGGTCCCCGACTCGACGTCGATGGGGCCGGGCACGCCGAGACCGACCCCGGCGATCTTGGACCGGTCGACCCCGGTGGCCTCGATCAGCCGGCTGACCAGTTGTTCCGCCCGGTCGAAGCCCTGCGTCGAGGAGGCGTCCACGTCCAGTGGCTCGGACTCCTCGGCGAGCACCTGATGGGCGAGGTTCCCGACCGCGACGCGCAGGTGGGTGTGCCCGAAGTCGACCCCTATGACGATCCCGGCGTCCCCGCTCAGCGACACGCTGCGGGCCCGGCGCCCGCCCGCCGAGGTGGGTGTGACCTCGACGGTGCCGCCGTCCTTCAACTCCCGGACGATGTTGGAGACCGTCGCCGCGGACAGGCCTGTCGTCCGCGCGATCTCGGCCTGGGTGAGGGAGCCCGCCAGACGCACGGCTCGTACGACCCGCTCCAGGTTGGCTCGGTGCAGCGACGACTGCGACCCCGGAGTCTCCACGACGACCTCCTGCGCGCGGGGCCGCTTCGATGAGACCCCGTCCATGTCCAACTAGTGAACTCTAAGCTGAGCTGTTCGGGTCGCCTCCCGTCAAGAGGTTGAACCGTTTCCGGGTCCATGGACACACGCCTGTACGCCGCCCCCGCGGTCGGGAGCGGCGTGTACGCGAGCGAACGCGCAGGGTTATTTGAGCGCGCCGGCCGTCAGCCCCTGCACCACCTGCCGCTGGAAGACGATGTACGCGGCCAGCACCGGCAGCATCGCCATCACCAGGCCCGCGAAGAGACCCGACCAGTCGCCCTTGTAGCCCTGGCTGACCGCGAGCTGCACGAGGCCCTGGGTGAGGACGCGCTTGTCCGGGTCCGTGTTGAGGACCGTGGGAAGCATGTACTGGTTCCACTGGCCCAGGAAATTGAAGATGCCGACGCTGACCAGGCCCGGCTTGGCCATGGGCAGCATGATCTGGAAGAACGTACGGCTGTGGGAGGCGCCGTCGACGAAGGCCGCCTCCGCGATGGACGTCGGCAGGGTCCGGAAGAACGCCGTCAGGAAGAACACCGTGAAGGGCAGCGAGTAGGCGATGTAGACCAGGATCAGCCCGTGGATGGTGTTCAGCAGGCCCATGTTGTTCACGACGTAGAACAGCGGGACCAGCGCGAGCATGATCGGGAAGCTCATGCCGCCGATGAAGAGGAAGTAGATGAAGCGGTTGCCCGGGAAGTCGAAGCGGGCCAGGACGTAGGCGGCCATAGAGCCGAGCACGAGGGTTCCGACGAGCGAACCGCCCACCACCAGGACGGTGTTGAGGAAGTAGTCGCTCATATTGGCCTCGGTCCACGCCCGCGACCAGTTGTCGAAGTGCAGCGTGTCCGGCAGCGACCAGGGCGAGGAGAAGATGGACCGGTCGTCCTTGAAGGACGTCATCACCGCCCACAGCAGCGGCATCGCCACCATGAACGCCCAGATGACGAGGACGCCGTGGGAGAAGACGTTGAGGACCGTGCCTTCCTTCTTCGCCTTCGGCGGCGGGCCCGGCGGGATGTCCTCCTTGGTGACGGGGGCGCCGGACTCGGCCGGCACGGGCGCGGGGGTCTGCGTCGTCTTCATCAGTACTCCAGCCGCTCGCGACGGCCCAGCCGCATCACCACGGCGGCGAAGGCCAGCGTGACGACGAGCAGGGCGACACCGATGGTGGTGGCGTAGGCGGCCTGCCCGTCACGGAACGCCTTCTGGTACACGTACAGGACCATGACGGTGGTCGAGTAGTCGGGGCCGCCCGGCCCGGTCGTCATGATCTGCACGACCGCGAAGGACTCGGCGCCCAGGGCGAGGATGCCCATGTAGACCCAGCCGGACTGCACGGTGTCCCACAGCAGCGGCAGGGTGACGCGGAAGAAGGTCGTGGCGCGGCCCGCCCCGTCCAGCAGGGCCGCCTCGTACATCTCCGCCGGGATGGAGGCCATGCCGGCGGAGAAGAGAACCACGAAGAAGCCGACCGTGGACCAGACGAGCACCGCCATCACGGCCCACAGCGCGAGATCGGGGTCGCCGAGCCACAGCGGCTGGACGTCGTCGAGCCCGATCCCGCGCAGGATCGAGTTGATCGCGCCGCTGTCCGGGTTGTACGCGAACGCGAACAGCAGCGCGACGATGGCGATGGACAGCACCTGCGGAAAGAAATAGACGATCTTGTAGAACGAGGAGCCCCGGACGCCGGTGACCACCGGTCCGTTCCTCCTCTTCCGTCCGCCGACATTGATCATGAAGGCGAAGAACAGCGCCAGGCTGATCGTCACGACCGGCAGCAGAAGCGCGAACAGCAGACTGTGCTGCAACGACTTCCAGAAGATCTCGTCGTCGAGCAGCCGGCTGTAGTTGTCGAAGCCGACCATCTTGAATTCGGGGCTCAGGCCGGTCCAGTCCGTGAACGAGTAATAGATGGACTGGATGAACGGCCAGACCACGAAGAGCGCGTACAGGCCGAGGGGCAACGCGAGGAAGCCCACGATGAACCGGTACTTGCCGTGCTGCATCGCCACTCCGGTGCCGTTGCGGGAAACGAGTTTCCGGTGCCGTCACTAACGATTTTCCGGTGCCGTTACTGGTGCTTGTAGTGCTTGATCGAATCGTCCTTGGCGGCCTCGTCGGCGAAGCCCTGGATCTTCTTGATGGCCTCGGCCGGGGTGAGACGGCCGGCCATCATCTCGCCCAGGCCGGACACACCGATCTTCTCCTTCTGCAACTGCACGTACCAGTCCTGGAGACGGGGATTCACCACGTTGTCGCCGGCCTTCTCCAGGGCCGCGACGCCCGACTTCAGACCCGGGGTGAGGGCGATGCCGTCGGTGCCGCCGTTGTACGCGGTCAGCGACTTCACCTTGCTCGTGAAGTTCTTCGAGGACGCCTCACTGAGCATGATGCGCAGCTGCTCCATGCCGCCCTCGGCGTTCTTCGCCTTGGACGGGACGATGAAGGGCTCGCCGCCGGAGGCCCAGATGGTGCCGAAGGGCAGCTTGTCGGAGGAGTCGATTCCGGTGGGCGCGGAGACGGAGAGGGCGAAGTCCTTCGGGATGACGTTGGCCGACTCGTTCTCCACCCAGGAGCCGTTCGGGATGAACAGCGCCTTGCCCTGGGCCCAGGCGGTCTGCGACTGGATGTGGTCCAGGCCGGGGGTGCCCTTGAGGACGTAGCCCTTCTTGAAGAGCTCGTAGTAGGCCTCGAAGCATGCCTTGACGGCCGGGTGCTTCCAGGCGTTCGGCTCCAGGTTGTCGATGGCGTCGAGGACCTCGACGCCGCCGACCTTGCCGATCATGGGGTAGAGCGAGAACGGCAGGTAGTACGGGTACTTGCCCGCGTACGTCCAGCCCGCCATGCCCTTCTTCTTGGCCTTCTCGCAGACCGCGAGCATCTGGTCCCAGGTCTCGGGGTACTGCTCGTCGAGCGAGTCCAGGGCCTTCTGCGAGTACCAGACGCCGTACACCGTGTAGGCGTAGTAGAAGATCCAGACCTTCTCGCCGTCGAACTGGCCCATCTCGACGATGCCGGGGCGCAGCGTGTCCCGGACCTTCTTGGCCGGGTCGTCGATGGAGGGCGCGTCCAGCAGCGGGGTGAGGTCGGTGAGCTGGTCCTTGCCGACCAGGACGCCCATGTCCATCTGCTCGGCGCCGGAGTTGTCGATGAGGTCCGGCGGGGTGCCCTGGTTGAAGCGGGGCTGGAGCGTGGACTGGATCTTCTGGGTGGCGGAGAACTTCACCTTCACCTTGGGGAAGTTCTTCTCGTAGACCTTCACCGCGTCCTCGGCGTACTCCTTGCCGAAGCCGCCGTCGAACAGGACGAATTCCATGCCCGCGGTGTCATTGACACCGAGCGGGTTCTTCGCGGTCTTCTTGCCGGCCTTGGCCTTGTCGCCGCTGTCGTCGCCGCCGCTGCTGGCGCAGGCGGACAGGAAACTCATCGTCGGTACGGAGATCAGCCCGAGCGCGGCGGACCTCTTGATCAGATCACGGCGGCCGACACCCTCGGTGCCGTGGTTCTCGGCGGAAGTGGATCCCATGCTCAAGTCCTCGCCTTCTCCAGGACTCAGGCGGTGAACCGGATCCTCCCCGGCACCGCGATCGGGTCAAGCTGGGTCGTGCAGGAAAGTGCGGGTGGTGACGTGCGGATGGTGTGAAGCGCCCGACAGGTATAGTCCACTTCCCGCCAGCGGATCAAGATCGAACACAAGGTTGGCCGTGGGTCTTATCCGAGTTGAGACCTCACGGAAAGTCGAGCGGTCCGTGTGCTCCTCGACGGAAATATCCCGGTCGCCGCCCCTGAATGCCACAACCAACACCCTTGACACTCCCCACCACTTGGGCAACTACTGGTCCTTGCGCCTCGAAGCTGACAACGTTGTCCACTGCGCAGGGAGGGTACCCGTTGATGCAACGGAAAGCTCGGCACAGATGGGGTTCGGCGGTCGTGTCGGCGACCGCCTTCACTTTGGCCCTGAGCTCACAGGGCGTTGCGGTCGCACTGCCCCAGGCCCCCGAGACCCCCGACCGGAGGTTCGCTTCCTCCTTCGAGTCGGACGACCCGGTTCCGGACTGGCTGAACACCGTCGACACCGCACCCGACGGCGGCAAACGGGCCTCGGGGGTCGACGGCGGCTACAGCAGCGGCATACCGGGCAATGTCACCGACCATGTCACCGACGTCCGGGCCAGTGACGAGAACACGGGCGGGGGCGAGGTGAAGGAGAACCTCGTCGACGGCGAGCCGAGCACCAAGTGGCTCACCTTCGAGCCCACCGGCTGGGCCGAGTTCGACCTGGACAAACCGGTAAAACTGGTGCGTTACGCACTGACGTCGGCCAACGACCACGACGAGCGCGACCCGAAGGACTGGACCCTGAAGGGCTCCGCCGACGGCAAGGACTGGAAGACCCTCGACACCCGCTCCGGCGAGTCCTTCTCCGAGCGGTTCCAGACGAAGACGTACGACCTGGCGGAATCCGCCCCGGCCGAGTACCGGCACTTCCGGCTCGACATCACCGGCAACAACGGCGGCGACATCCTCCAGCTCGCCGACCTCCAGCTCTCCACGGGCGGCGGCGAAGGGCCCGTCCCGCAGGACATGCTCTCCCTCGTCGACCGCGGCCCGAGCGGCTCCCCCACCGCCAAGGCGGGCGCCGGGTTCACCGGGAAACGGGCCCTGCGTTACGCCGGCCGGCACACCGCCGACGGGCGGGCCTACTCGTACAACAAGGTCTTCGACGTGAACGTGGCCGTCGGCCGGAACACGCGGCTGGCCTACCGGATCTTCCCGTCGATGGCGGACGGCGACCTCGACTACGACGCCACCAACGTCTCCGTCGACCTCGCCTTCACCGACGGCACCCACCTGAGCGAGCTGCGCGCCACCGACCAGCACGGCTTCCCGCTGACCCCGCGGGGGCAGGGCGCGGCGAAGATCCTCTACGTCAACCAGTGGAACGACGTGGCCTCGCGGATCGGGTCGGTGGCGGCCGGCAAGACCGTGGACCGGATCCTGGTGGCGTACGACTCCCCAAAGGGCCCGGCGAAGTTCCGGGGCTGGCTGGACGACGTGACCCTCGAGTCCGCCGCTCCCGAGCGCCCGAAGGCGCATCTGTCCGACTACGCGGTGACGACCCGCGGCACCAACTCCAGCGGCGGCTTCTCGCGGGGCAACAACTTCCCGGCGACGGCGGTGCCGCACGGCTTCAACTTCTGGACGCCGGTGACCAACGCGGGCTCGCTGAGCTGGCTGTACGACTACGCACGCGCGAACAACGCGGACAACCTGCCGACGATCCAGGCGTTCAGCGCGAGCCACGAGCCGAGCCCCTGGATGGGCGACCGGCAGACCTTCCAGGTGATGCCGTCCCTCGCCACCGGCACTCCTGACCTCGGCCGGGAGGCCCGGGAGCTGGCCTTCCGGCACGAGAACGAGACCGCGCGGCCCTACTACTACGGGGTGCGGTTCGAGAACGGGCTGAAGGCCGAGATGGCGCCGACCGACCACGCGGCGGCCCTGCGCTTCACCTACCCCGGCGACGACGCGAGCGTCCTCTTCGACAACGTCACCGACCAGGCGGGCCTGACCCTGGACAAGGAGAACGGGGTCGTCACCGGCTACTCGGACGTGAAGTCCGGTCTTTCGACGGGCGCGACCCGGCTGTTCGTCTACGGCGCGTTCGACAAGCCGGTGACCGAGGGCTCGTCGTCCGGAGTGAAGGGCCACCTGCGCTTCGAGGCCGACGACCGCACCGTCACCCTGCGCCTGGCGACCTCGCTCATCAGCGTCGACCAGGCCAAGGACAACCTCCGCCAGGAGATCCCCGAAGGCACGTCCTTCGAGGCCGTCAAGAAGAGCGCCCAGCGGCAGTGGGACCGGCTGCTCGGCAAGGTCGAGGTCGAGGGCGCGACACCCGACCAGCGCACCACGCTGTACTCCAGCCTCTACCGGCTGTACCTGTACCCGAACTCCGGTTTCGAGAAGGTCGGCGGGAAGCACCGGTACGCCTCGCCCTTCTCCCCGATGCCGAACCCGGACACCCCGACCCACACCGGCGCGAAGATCGTCGACGGCAAGGTGTACGTCAACAACGGCTTCTGGGACACCTACCGGACGACCTGGCCGGCGTACTCGTTCCTGACTCCGTCGCGGGCCGGTGAGCTGGTCGACGGCTTCGTGCAGCAGTACAAGGACGGCGGCTGGACCTCGCGCTGGTCCTCCCCCGGCTACGCGGACCTCATGACGGGCACGTCCTCGGACGTGGCGTTCGCGGACGCGTACGTCAAGGGCGTCGACTTCGACGCGAAGGCGGCCTACGACGCGGCCGTGAAGAACGCGACGGTCGTCCCCCCGAACCCGGGCGTCGGCCGCAAGGGCATGACCACCTCCCCCTTCCTCGGCTACACCAGCACCGAGACGCACGAGGGCCTGTCCTGGGCACTGGAGGGCTACCTCAACGACTACGGCATCTCCCGCATGGGCCGAAAGCTCTACGAGGAGACCGGCGAGCGGCGCTACAAGGAGGAGTCGGAGTACTTCCTGAACCGCGCCCGGGACTATGTGAACCTCTTCGACACGAAGGCCGGCTTCTTCCAGGGCAAGGACGCCAAGGGCGACTGGCGGGTCGAGTCCTCGAAGTACGACCCGCGCGTCTGGGGCCACGACTACACCGAGACCAACGGCTACGGCTATGCGTTCACCGCACCGCAGGACGGCCGGGGCCTGGCCAACCTGTACGGCGGCCGGAAGGGGCTGGGAGACAAGCTCGACACCTACTTCTCCACGCCCGAGACGGCCTCCCCGGAGTTCGTCGGCTCCTACGGCGGTGTCATCCACGAGATGACGGAGGCGCGGGACGTGCGGATGGGCATGTACGGGCACTCCAACCAGGTCGCCCACCACGCGATCTACATGTACGACGCGGCCGGGCAGCCCTGGAAGGCGCAGGAGAAGGTCCGCGAGGTGCTGTCGCGCCTGTACACGGGCAGCGAGATCGGCCAGGGCTACCACGGCGACGAGGACAACGGCGAGCAGTCGGCCTGGTACCTGTTCTCCGCGCTCGGCTTCTACCCGCTGGTGATGGGCAGCGGCGAGTACGCGATCGGCTCACCGCTGTTCACGAAGGCGACCGTGCGTCTGGAGAACGGGCGCGAGCTGGTGGTGAAGGCGCCGCGGAACAGCGCGAAGAACGTGTATGTGCAGGGGCTGAAGGTCAACGGCCGGACCTGGACCAAGACCTCCCTGCCGCACTCGGTGGTCGCCGAGGGCGGTGTCCTGGAGTTCGACATGGGCCCGCGGCCGTCGACCTGGGGCACGGGCAAGCACGCCGCGCCCGTGTCGATCACCCGGGACGACAAGGTGCCGACGCCCCGCGCGGACGTGCTGAAGGGCGAGGGTGCCCTGTTCGACGACACGTCGGCGACGGACGCGGCGGCGACCTCGGTGGATCTGCCGGTCCCCGAGCGTGCCGAGGCGGTCCAGTACACGCTGACGTCGTCGTCGGACCGGGCGAAGGCGCCGACCGGCTGGACGCTCCAGGGCTCCTCCGACGGCACGACCTGGCGGACGCTGGACAGGCGCTCCGACGAGTCCTTCGCATGGGACAGGCAGACACGCGCGTTCACGGTGAGGTCACCGGGTACGTACGAGAAGTACCGCCTGGTCCTCGACGGCGAGGGCACCCTGGCGGAGGTCGAACTGCTCTCCTGAGCAATCGAGTTGGGGGTCTCATGCCGCTTCCCGTGCCCGTCCTGCCCGAGGGTGTCGACCCGGCCTGGCTGCCGCCCGCCGCCTTCCGGGCGGTCGGCGGCCGGCGGACGCTGATCCGCGGATCGGGCCCGCTGGCGGAGACGGTGCACGGAGAGGTGGCGGAGGCCTGCCGGCGGTTCGGGGGCCGGGTCGCGCGCGACGCCGAGCCGGAGGGCGGCGCGTACGACCTGGTCCTCGACCTCGGCGTCCATGACCTCGGTGACGAGGACTTCACGGTCGCCCGGGAGAACGGCACGACGACCGTCACCGCCTCCGGCGGACGCGGGCTGCTGTACGGCCTGTTCCATGTCGTACGGCTCGGGGAAGCGGCGTTCACCGGTGAACGGACGCGGGAGACCCACCACCCCGCTCTGGCCCTGCGCATGCTCGACCACTGGGACAACGTCGCCGTGCACCCGGTCATGGGCCAGGTGGAACGCGGGTACGCGGGCGGTTCGCTGTTCTGGGAGGACGGGCGGGCGCGCGGGGACCTGGAGCGGGTGCGGGCGTACGGCAGGCTGCTGGCGGCGTGCGGGATCAACGCGGTCGCCGTCAACAACGTCAACGTGCACGAGACCGAGGCACATCTGCTGACCGACCGGATCGGCGAGGTCGCCGCGATCGCCGATGTGCTGCGGCCCTATGGGGTCAGCACACACCTGTCCGTGTCCTTCGCCGCGCCGGTGGTGCTCGGCGGGCTGCCCACGGCCGATCCGCTGGACGAAACCGTGCGCGACTGGTGGGCCGAGGCCACGAGAGCGGTGTACGAGGCGATACCCGACTTCGGCGGGTACGTGGTGAAGGCCGACTCTGAGGGCCAGCCGGGGCCGTTCGCCTACGGCCGCAGCCATACCGACGGGGCGAACCTGCTGGCCGCCGCGCTGGAACCCTACGGCGGCACCGTGCACTGGAGGGCGTTCGTCTACGACCACTGCCAGGACTGGCGGGACCGGAGGACGGACCGGGCCCGGGCCGCGTACGACCACTTCTTGCCGCTGGACGGGGAGTTCGCGGCCAACGCCGTGCTCCAGGTGAAGCACGGGCCGATCGACTTCCAGGTGCGCGAGCCGGTCTCGCCGCTGATCGGGGCGATGCCGGGCACCCGGCTGGCGGTGGAGCTGCAGGTCACCCAGGAGTACACCGGGCAGCAGCGGCACGTCTGCTGGCTGGGGCCGATGTGGAGCGAGGTGCTGCGGTTCCGGCACGAGCCGGAGTCGTCCGTGGGGGAACTGGCGCGGGGCGGGCTGATCGCCGTGTCCAACGCCGGCGACGACCCGTTCTGGACCGGGCATCCCCTCGCCCAGGCGAACCTCTACGCCTTCGGGCGGCTGGCCTGGCAGCCGGACGCCGAGCCGGGCGAGGTGCTCGACGAGTGGATCGGGCTCACCTTCGGGCCGGGGCCGGAGGCGGGGCTGCACGCCGTGCTCGACGGCTCGTGGCGGACGTACGAGAAGTACACCGCTCCCCTCGGTGTGGGCTTCATGGTGCAGCCGGGGCACCACTACGGGCCGAGCGTGGACGGATACGAGTACAGCCCGTGGGGGACCTACCACTTCGCCGACCGGGACGGCATCGGCGTCGACCGCAGCGTGGCGACCGGCACCGGATACGCCGGGCAGTACGCCAAGCCGTGGGCCGAGCTGTACGAGTCTCCGGACACCTGCCCCGACGAACTGCTGCTGTTCTTCCACCACGTGTCGTACGGGCACACCCTGCACAGCGGCAAGACGGTGATACAGCACATCTACGACACGCACTTCGAGGGCGTGGAGGAGGTCGAGGAGGCCCGGGAGGTGTGGGCCTCGCTGGCCGGGCTGGTGGATCCGGTGCGCCACGCGCGGGTGGCGGAGCGGTACGAGGAGCAGCTCCGCGGCGCCCGCGAGTGGCGCGACCAGATCAACAGCTATTTCTTCCGCAAGTCCGGGGTGCCGGACGAGCGGGGGCGGCGGATCTACTGAAGGATCGCCACGCCCAAGGGATCGAGGACCAGGGGTTCGCCCTGGTCCACCCGCTTGCCGGTGAGCAGGTCGGTGGCGGTGGTGTGGGCGGTCAGACGGGCCGGTTCGGGAGCGTGGTTGAGGAGGAAGAGCAGGCGGGTGCCGTCGGGGGCGACACGGGTGGCCGTCTCGACCGCCGAGTGGCCGGCGTAGGGGCCCAGCAGGTCGTGGCGGGTCAGGATCCGGCGGACGATGTCGTCGACGCCCGGCTGGTCGAGGGCGGTGGCGACGTACCAGCCCTCGCCGTCGCCGTAGGGGTGCCGGGTGACCGCGGGGGTGCCCGCGTAGAAGTCGGTGCCGTAGGTGGCTACCGGTTCGGCGCCGCGCGGGAGCACGATCTCGAAGACGAGTCGCGCCTCTGCCCCCAGCTCCGGGATGGTCTGGGCGAACTCCGGTGCTCGGGCGTCCCATTCGTCGACGCGGACGCCCATGAGGGGGGCGAGCGGGCCGGGGACGTCGGTGAGGAAGGCGCGGTCGTGCTCGTCGACGCGGCCGGAGAGGAAGGTGGTCAGGACCGTGCCGCCGCGTGCGGCCACGGCTTCGAGGCGGGTGGCGAGGTCGCCCTTGACCATGTGCAGGGCGGGCGCGAGCACCACGTCGTAGGGCGTGAGGTCGGCGGTCTGCGGGATGACGTCCACGTCGGCGCCGGCCTCGCGGGCGGCCCTGTAGTAGGCGTGGACCACGTCCGGGTACTTGACCAGCCGGGACGGGCCGTCGGAGATCTCCAGGGCCCACCAGCTGTCCCAGTCGAAGAGCAGGGCGGTGCGGGCCGGGGTGCGGGCGCCCAGTGTCCGGTCGCCCAGGGCCTCCAACTCCCGCCCGAGTTCGGCGACTTCGCGGAAGACGCGGGTGTCGTCGCGGCCCGCGTGGCCGATGACCGCCCCGTGGTACTTCTCGCAGGCGCCCCGTGAGGCGCGCATCTGGAAGTAGAGGGCGGCGTCCGCGCCGTGGGCGACGGCCTGGAAGGTGGCGAGACGGAGCTCGCCGGGCCGCCGGAGCGGGTTGACGTCACGGCAGGCGGTGGTGGACGGCGTGTGCTCCATCAGCCAGAAGGGGGCGCCGTCCTTCAGGCCGCGCATCAGGTCGTGGGCGAGGGCGGGCCGGGTCGGCGGGGCGTCGAGGGGCGGGTAGCTGTCCCAGGAGGCGAAGTCGAGGTGGGGCGCCCAGCGGTGGTAGTCGAGGGGGCGAAAGGTGCCCATGAAGTTGGTGGTGACGGGCGTGTCGGGGTCGTGGGCGCGGATCACCTCCTTCTCGGCCAGGAAGCAGCCGAGGAGGGCGTCGGTGGTGAAGCGGAAGTAGTCGAGGGTGATGCCCTGGAACGCGGTGTGGTCGGGGCCGCGCCAGTGCTCGGTGAGGGCGTTCGGCGGCTCGATCTGATCCCAGTCGGTGTAGCGGTGCGACCAGAAGGTGGTCCACCAGGCGTCGTTGAGGGCGTCGAGGGTGCCGTGCCGGTCCCGGAGCCACTCCCGGAACGCCTCGGCGCACAGGTCGCAGTAGCAGACGCCGCCGTACTCGTTGTTGATGTGCCAGGCGAGCAGGGCCGGGTGGTGCGCGTACCGTTCGGCGAGGCGCGAGGCCACCGCGGTGGCGTGCTCGCGGTACGCCGGTGAGCTGGGGCAGAAGTTGTGGCGCTGGCCGTAGCGGTGGCGGCGGCCCTCGAAATCGGTGCGGTTGACCTCGGGGTGCCGCTTGGCGAGCCAGGGCGGGAGGGCGGCGGTGCCGGTGGCCAGGCAGACCTGGCGGCCCTCGGCCGCGGCCCGGTCCAGGACGCGGTCCAGGACGGTGAAGTCGTAGCTGTCCGGCGCCGGCTGGGTGAGGGACCAGGTGAAGACGCCGACGGTGAGCGTGTCGATGCCGGCCCGGGTGAACAGGCGGTGGTCGTCGTCCCAGACGTCCTCGGGCCACTGCTCGGGGTTGTAGTCGCCGCCGTACGGGATCTTCGGGGTGCGGGGCGCGGTCATGCCGTGAACTCCTCCTGGGTCTCGGTGATCACCGTGCGGCTGCCGTGCAGCAGGGACAGCAGCAGCGGGGCGGCCAGCAGGGCGGGCAGGGCCTCGGTCAGCAGGGCGGTCAGCGCGGCCGTCAGGATCAGCAGGGAGGCGGCGGCGAGGGTGGCGCGGCCGTGCCGGAACAGGAAGTACCCGGCGAGGCGGGCGGTGTCCCGGGCGCGGAAGGCGAAGAGCGAGGTGAGGACGAGGGCGTGCGCGCCCCAGAGGAGAGCCAAGGCGCCGATCGCCGCGAGCAGCAGCGCCCACCAGCCGGGCAGGCCGGTGGCGGAGAAGTGGGTGAGGGTGAAGGCGATGACCGTCAGCCAGGCCAGCAGGGGCGTCCACAGCTTCAGCGCCGGTACGGCGTTGAGCCGCCAGCCGCGCAGGAAGGCGCGGGCCGGACGCAGTTCGGTGAGGTCGCGGCTGCGGTGGTGGAGGGCGTACAGGGCGGCGGACAGGGCCGGTCCGAGGGGCAGCAGGCACAGGGCCGCGAGCGGGAGGTTGGCGGGGTCGGGGCCGAGCAGGAGCAGGCCTGCCAGGCCCGGGGAGGCGGTGAGGAGCAGCAGCGCCTCGACGGTCAGGACGGTGTGGATCAGGGCGGAGGCGCGGGAGAGGGCGCCGGCGCCGAAGTCGGAGGTGCGTACGGTGCTCATGCCGTCACCTCCCGGCCGAGGGCACGGACCAGGTCCGCCCACTCCTGGTGGGAGCGGGGCGGCGTGACGTTGCCGCGCCACCAGAACACGGTCTGCTCGCCCGAGGCCAACTCGCCGGGCATGAAGCCGAGTTCCAGGAAGGGGCGGATGCCGAGGCCGAGGTAGGTGTCGAGGACCTGGTCGACGTGGGTGAAGGAGTGCCGGACGTGCCGGCGGCCCTGCCACTCGTAAGGCCGGTGCACCGCCATGCCGTCGCTGAGCAGCCCGTGGCCCCGGATGTAGCGGAAGCCGATGTCGCGCTGGAGGACCTTCAGCGACTCCTGGTAGTCGCTGCGCAGGGCGAGGTCGAGGCGGCCGGTGCCGACGCACTGCCGCCAGGCGTCGGTCAGCCGGCCGCCCGGCGAGCCGGGGACGCGGATCACCCGTTCTCCTTCTTGAACCGCTCGTACGCCTTGTTGTGCAGGTCGACGAGCTGCTGCATGTTCTTGCCCTTCAGCTCGGCGAGGTGGGCGTCCCACTGGGACAGCGGGCGCTTGCCGAGGACGAACTGGAGGGTGTTCTGGATGGCGGTGTCCTTGAGCGGGGTGTCCCAGAGGGTCGCCTGTTCCTGCTCGAAGGACTGGAGGGGATGGGCCGGGTCGACGGGGAGCTCCTTGCGCTGGGACATGACGTCCTGGAACTTCTTCTCGTCCGGGCTGAAGTTGGAGGACACCAGCTCCCAGCTGCCGCCGTAGGTGAAGACGCCGTTGAAGAAGCCGTAGTCCTTCTGGAGGTCTTTCGGCGCGTCCGGGTCGGAGCCCATCAGCGAGATCCCGGGCTTCAGCGTGTAGGTGCCGCCGGACTCGGTGTAAGTGACGCCCTCCACGCCCCACTTGCAGAACTTCTGGCCCTCGTCGGAGTACCAGAGCCAGTCCACGAACTGCATCATCGCGACGAAGGTGTCGCTCTTGAGGGCCTTGCTGGAGATCATGACGCCGTTCTCCAGCCGGATGCCGCTCAGCAGGATCGGCCCCGCCGGGCCCAGCGGCACCGGGATCATCTCGATCTTCGAGCCCTTGACCTGCTTGTTCAGGTTGTAGCGGTAGTTCTGCACCAGCTCCTGCGGATTGGCGCTGATCACATAGGACTTCTCTGCCAGCAGCTTCTGCACGGCCTGGTCGTCCTGCTGGGTGAAGCTCTCCGGGTCGAGCAGCTTCTCGGAGACGATTCTGCGCAGGTACTCGATCATGTCCCGGTACGCGTCCTGGGCGGCGGTGAAGACGAACTTCTGCGCCTTGGTGTCGAAGCTGATGTTGTCGTACGTCCAGCCCGCCTTCACCCCGTAGGCCTGGCCGAGGTACTGGAACAACGCCCCGCACGGGAAGGGGGTGTTGGTGCTCCAGCGGTCGGTCCATGGGTATTTGTCGGGGTACTCCGCCTTGAGTGCCTTGAGGACGTCGTACACCTCGTCCCAGGTCGTGGGCAGAGTGAGTCCGTGCTTGTCGAGGATGTCGGTGCGGAAGGACAGCGAGTAGCCGGACTTGGGCCTCTCGTGCAGGCCGGGCAGCAGGTAGTACTTGCCGTCGGACTGGCGGATGGAGTCGAGTTCGGGTTCGAGACTCCATTTCTTCACCTTGTCCCGGAAGTTGGGCATCAGGTCGACGTACTCGCTGACCGGGAGGATCGCCCCCGAGGACACGAAGGCGACCTCGCCGGGGTGGTACGTCTTCGGGATGATGAAGGGGGCGTCGCCCGAGCCGATGAGGACGCTGCGCTTCTTCTCGTAGTCGGCCAGCGGGACGTCGAGGGGCTTGATGGTGATCCCGGTGCGCTTGGTGACCTCCTTCCAGAACAGCCAGCTCTTCTTGAGGGGGTAGACCGGGTTGTCGTTGTGCAGCATCGAGAAGGACAACGCCTTGGCGGCCTTGAACTGCTGGCCGGCCCGGTAGTCCTTCATCGCGCCGTTCTGCTTCTTGGTCAGGTCCTTGGAGTCGCCGCCGTCGTCGCCGCTGCCGCAGCCGGTGAGGGTGGCGAGGCCGATGAAGCCTGCGGCGGCCAGGATCTGACGCCGCGACAGCTCTCCTGCGTTCTTCACGGGGGCTCCCTTGGTGCGTAGGTGAGGTGAGGGGGTGTCAGCCCTTGACCGCGCCGAGCATCACGCCCGAGACGAAGAAGCGCTGGACGAACGGGTACACGCAGATGATCGGTAGCGCGGTGAGCACGATGGTGACCGCCTGGATGCTCGCGCCGACCTGGCTGAGCTCCGCGGTGGTGGCACCGGCGTTCCCGCCGCCGGTGGCGCCCGCGATGAGGTTGCGCAGATAGACGGTGACCGGCATCAGGTCGGAGTGGTCCATGTACAGGAACGCGCTGAACCAGGAGTTCCAGAAGGACACCGTGTAGAAGAGCACCATGGTCGCGACGACCGCCTTGGACAGCGGCAGCACGATCCTGAGCAGGGTGCCGTAGGTGCTCAGTCCGTCGATCTGCGCGGCCTCCTCCAGTTCGGTCGGCAGGCTCTCGAAGAAGGCCTTCATCACCAGCAGGTTGAAGACGCTGATCGCGTTGGGCAGCGCGATCGCCCAGACGCTGTTCTTCAGGCCGAGGCTGGTGACCAGGACGTAGTTGGGGATCAGACCGCCGGTGAAGAACATCGTGAACACGGCGATGCCGACGAGCACCCCGCGCCCCTTGAGGTGCTTCTTCGACAGGACGTAGGCGTAACAGGTCGTCAGAACCATGGCGACGGCGGTGGCGACGACGGTGTAGAGCACGGTGTTGCCGTAGTTCCGCCAGAACATCGAGTCCTGGAACACGATCTTGTACGTGGTGAGGTTGAACCCCTCGGGCCACAGGGTCACTTCACCGGCCCGGATCTGCCGCTCCCCGCTGAAGGACCGCGCGACGATGTTGACGAAGGGGTACAGGGTCACGACCACGACGAGGGTGAGGATCACCCCGTTGACACCCTGGAAGACCCGGTAGGAACGGCTCGGCTTCACCACAGGCTGGTCCCCACTGTGCGGCGCGAGAGCGTGTTGGCGGAGGTGATCAGGACCAGGCCGATGATCGCCTCGAACAGCCCGATGGCGGCGGCGTAGCTGAAGCTGTTGGATTCAACGCCCGCCCGGTAGACGTACGTAGAGATCACGTCGGCCGTCGGATAGGTCAGCGGGTTGTACAGCAGCAGGACCTTCTCGAAGCCGACGGCCATGAAGGTGCCCACATTGAGGATCAGCAGCGTGATCATGGTGGGGCGGATGCCGGGCAGGGTGACGTGCCAGATCTGCTGCCAGCGGTTGGCGCCGTCGATCCGCGCGGCCTCGTACAGGTCCTCGTCGATGGTGGTGAGCGCGGCGAGGTAGAGGATCGTGCCCCAGCCGGCGGTCTGCCAGATCTCCGAGCCGACGTAGATCGTGCGGAACCAGTCGGGTTCCTGGATGAAGCGGATCTCGTCGTGCCCGAACCAGCCGAGGGCGTGGTTGACCGGGCCGTCGGTGGCGAGCATCTGCATGGTCAGACCCGCGACGATCACGATCGACAGGAAGTGCGGGAGGTACGACACCGACTGCACGAACCGCTTCAGGGAGCGTCGGCGCACCTCGTTCAGCAGCAGGGCGAGGACGATCGGGATCGGGAAGCAGAACACCAGCGTGAGCCCGCCGAGCCACAGGGTGTTGCGGAACACCTGCCAGAACGTCGGGTCGCTGAGGAACATGCGCACATAGCGCAGGCCCACCCAGTCCTCGCCGAACATCGAACCGCCGGGCTCGAAGCGCCGGAAGGCGATCACGTTGCCGATCATCGGCAGATAGCGGAAGACCAGGAAGAACAGCAGCGGCAGGATCGCCAGCGAGTACAACTGCCAGTCGCGGCGCAGCGCCCGCCGCCAGCCGGTCCGGGCGGAGCCCCGCTTGCCGCGTCGGGGTGCGGCCCGTGCCGGAGGCGGGTCCTGGGTGCCCGGCGGGGCCGATGTGGTGGACGTGCTCATTGCTCGGGCCTCCCATGGGCAAGGGACGCGGAACCGAAACTTTCGAGCTCTTACCGGTAACTTCGCGGCAACTTAAGGGCAGCAGAAAGCGCTGTCAATGGGTGCAGCGGCAGTCAGGCGGGGCGTCTGAGCCGCGTTGGAATCCCGTCGAACCTGGGTAGACCCCAGGGACCAACGCCCGTCGTCCATCGCAAGTTTCTGGATGACCACCGACTCCTGCGAGGTGCCGCCGTGCCCGCGTTCGACCTGCCGCTGACGGAACTGGAGCGCCATCGCCCGGAGTTGGAGGAGCCCGCCGACTTCGACGCGTTCTGGATGAGCACGCTGAAGGAGGCCGGGCAGGCGGATCCGCTGGTGTCGGTGCGGCCGGTGGAGACGGGGCTTCGGCTGACGCGGACCTGGGACGTGACGTTCCGGGGATTCGCGGGCGACCCGGTGCGGGCGTGGTTCAGCCGTCCCGCCGGGGTCGACGAACCTCTGCCCGCCGTGGTCGAGTTCGCCGGGTACGGGCGCGGGCGCGGGCTTCCGCATGAGCGTCTGACGTGGGTGAACGCCGGGTACGCGCATCTGCTCATGGACAACCGCGGCCAGGGCGACCAGTACGGGTGCGGCGGACAGACCCCGGATCCGCACGCCGGGGCGCCGGGCGGGCCCGGTCCGGCCGCACGCGGACTGCGCACACCCGAGGACTATCACTACCGGCGCCTGATCACCGACGCGGTGCGGGCGGTCTCGGCGGTACGGGAGCTGCCCGGCGTGGACGCCAGTCGGATCGTCGCGGCCGGCAACAGTCAGGGAGGTGGGGTGGCGTTGGCTGTCGCCGGGCTCGTTCCCGATGTGGCGGCGTTGCTGGTCTCGGCTCCCTTGCTGTGCGGGATCCGGCGGGCCCTCGACCTCACGGATGCGGGGCCGTACGGGGAGATCGCCGCGTATCTGTCCGTCCATCGGGGCGCCGAGCGAGCGGCGTATCGCACGCTGTCCTATGTGGAGGGCATCTCCTTCGCCCGCCGGGCCTCGGCCGCCGCCCACTTCGGCGTGGGGTTGCGGGACACGGTGTGTCCTCCGAGCGGGGCGTACGGGGCGTTCAATGTCTACGGGGAGTCGGCGGGGGCGGACCCGGTGAAGGAGATCCACGCGTATCCGTTCAACGGGCATGAGGGTGGGGATGCGGTGCATGTGCGGCGTCAACTGGGGTGGGTGGCGGGGGTGGTCGGGGGTGCGGCGTAGGAGTGCCGGTTCGGTGTCTCCCTGGCTGAGGAGGCGTTGGTAGCCTCGGGGACATGGCTGCTGCCCCAGGAGCGACGTGAGGTATCCGAGCATCCAGCAGTTGCAGCTGTTCCTGCTCCTCTCCGAGGAGTTGCACTTCGGGCGGGCGGCGCGGCGGGCCTTCATGGCGCAGCCGACGTTCTCGCGGCACATCACCGCTCTGGAGGAGCGGTTGGGTGTCGCCGTGGTGGACCGGACGACGCGCAGGGTCGCGTTGAGCGCGGCGGGTGAGGCGCTCCTGGGGCGGGCCCGGGCCGTGGTGGAGGCGGCCGAGGAGCTGCGCCGCGAGGCGGAGACCCGGGCCAACGCGGCCGCGGGCCGGATCGTGATCGGCTCGCTGGAGGCGATCACCTCGATGGACCCGATCCCGGCCGTCCTGGAGGAACTGCGGGAGAACTTCCCGCAGGTGGAGGTCGACGTCGTACGCATGGGCTTCGACGCCGGCCCGGCCATCCTGCGGGGCGAGGTCGACGCGGCGTTCCTGTTTCTGCCCGTGCCCGACGGCGTCCAGACCCTGGCACTGGCCGGCGGGCCGCGCTGCGTGGCCATGGCCGACGGTCACCCTCTTTCCGCCCGGGACGCGCTGACCCTCGCGGACCTCGCCGACCAGCCCCGCATCGGCTGGTCGGAGCAGGTCCCGAAGGTGTTCCGGGACTTCTGGTCCGCCGGCCCGCTGCCGGACGGCACCCCGGTGCGGTTCAGCCCGCACGCCATCGTCGACTACGAGAGCGCCCTGCCGCTGATCGCCATGGGGCAGGGGATCCAGCTACCGCCGGACACGACCCGCTGGCTCTACCCGCGCCGCGGTGTGTCGTACGTCGACGTCACCGATCTCGAACCCTGGACGGCCGCGCTGGGCTGGCTGCCGAGCCGCCGGGACGAGCCGCTCGTCGCGGCCCTGCGGCAGGCGGCCCAGCGCGTCCTGCGCCGGGGCCAGGCCGTGTAACGAAAGTGGATCTTGGGGCATGGATGATCGAGATTCATGGTGCGGGGCGATCTCACTGATGAACGGTGGGCGATGTCGGAGCCGTTGATGCCGAAGGGGGGGCGAGGGCGGGCCATTCGCGGTCACGCGGGACCTGAGCGTCGACTCCACGTCGATCGTGGTGACGGCGGGGCAGCGTGGTGACTCGCCGCAGTTCGAACCCGTCTTGGAGACCGTCCGCCCGAGCGAGTGCGGGATCAATCGCCTCAAGCGTCACCGGGCTGTGGCCATCGCTATGACAAGCAGCGGCCACAGGAGTCCTACGCGACCCTGACCACGTACTTGCCCTGGACGCCGCCCGCCTCCAGCGCCCGGTGGGCCGCCGCGGTCTCCTCCAGGGGGAAGACCGTGTCCACCGCGGGGCTCAGCTTGCCCTCGACCACATGGCGGGCGAGGTCGTCGAAGTGCGCCCGCTTGGGGTCGCCGCTGAAGAAACGCACCCGGCCGTGTCCGTGGACCGTGCTGGCAGCGAGGTAGCCGAGCGTCGCAGCGGGCCGTTTCAGGTCTAAGGCGATGGTGACCATGCGCCCGCCGGGATTCAGCAGGCCGCGGAAGGCCCGCAGTTCGGTCCCCGCGGTGTCCAGGACCACGTCGAAGCGGTCCAGTTCCGCCGACCGCACGATCCGGTGGTCGACGGCCTCGTGCGCGCCGAGCCCGCGGACGAAGTCGAGGTTGGCCGCACGGGCGAGGGCCGTGACCTCGGCGCCGTACGCCCGTCCGAGCTGGACGGCGGCGTTGCCGACGCCGCCCGCCGCGCCCCGGACGAGGAGTCGTTCGCCGGGGCGCAGCCCGGCTTTGTCCCGCAGGGCGGTGACGGCCGTGGTGGCCACCGGCAGCGCGGCGGCGTCCACCAGATCCAGTCCGTCGGGGACCCGGCCGATCCGCTCGGCAGGCACGGTCACGTACTCGGCGGCGCTGCCGAACCCGGAGGTGCGGCCCAAGACCCCCCATACGCGGTCGCCGTCCACGAGCCGTGCGACTCCGGCACCCAGTGCGGCGACCTCGCCGGTGAAGTCCAAGCCGACACGCTGGGGGAATTTCCGGCCGGTCAAGAGGCGGACGCGGCCGGCACGGGCTGCCAGTTCCCCGCCGTTGACGCTGAACGCGTGCACCTTCACCAGCACCTCGCCGGCTGCCGGCTCGGGGCGTGGCACGCGGCCCAGGTACAGCACATCGGGGCCGCCGTAGCGGTCGTAGAGCACTGCCTTCATCATGCCGTCGCTCATCGTTCTGCCTTTGCCGCCGGTGGTCGTGGAGGGAACTGACACCGACGGTAGGCTCCTAAGTGGACGCGATCGTCCGTTTGGACCCTAAGCGAGAGGCAGTGATGGTGGAATCCTCTCGGATCGCGGCCCAGGACGGGCTGCGGGCCGACGCCCGGCGCAACCGGGAGCGCGTCCTCGCCGCCGCCCGTGCGGTCTTCGCGGAGCACGGGATCGACGCCCCGATGGCGACCGTGGCGCGTCGGGCCGGAGTCGGCGTGGCGACGCTGTACCGGCATTTCCCGACCCGGGACGCCCTGGTGCGGGGCGCGTTCGCACAGCAGATGGACACCTGTGTGCGGGCGCTCACCGAGGCTCTGGCCGCCCCTGACCCGTGGCAGGGATTCCAGCAGCTGATCGAGACGGTCTGCGCTCTGCAACGGGAGGAACGCGGGTTCCCGGCCGCGTTCGTCGCGGCCTTCCCGGAAAGCACGTCGGAACACGCGCAGTCCCGGCAACGAGCCGAGCGGGACTTCACCACCCTGGTACGCAGGGCTCAGGCGTCGGGCGCTCTGCGGGCCGATTTTCACCCTTCCGACCTCGCCGTGGTCATGTTGGCACACTGCGGTTTGGTGACCGCCCTACCGGGTGACGGTGCGGCCTCCCGGCGCCTGGTGGCCTACCTGCTCCAGTCGTTCCGCGCCGACACGGCCAACGAGCCGCTGCCTCCGCCGACCGCGCTGTCACTGCGCAGTCTCCCGATCGCGGCTGACAGTCCCCAGCGGCAGCGGACCCCCAGAGCCTGACCTGACACGGCACCTGCCGCGGGGCGCGTCCAGTCCAGTCCGACAACCCCACTTTCGCAACAGGCCCTGGCGGCCAGCAGAAGGCCCCTGACTGGCACTCCGGGTGCGACAACCGTTTACAACCGCGCCCCTCGGCGCTAACTTCCGCAACAAGCGGGGTGGGAGCGCTCCCATAACGGTGGACCGGAACCCGCCCTGAAGTCGCTCCCACCCCGCGCATCCGCACACGCATCCCCACACACGCATCCGCAGGCCCGTATCCCAAGGAACGGATGATGCTGTCATGATCCTGACAAAGAGGTCGGGAAGACTCCCGATGCCCCGATTAACGGTCCCCACCCGGGCCAGGTCCCTCTTCCTCGTCCTGCTCTCCCTGCTCGTCACGGTCCCGGCCCTCGGTCTGGTCATGACGGCCGGCGGTGAGGCGGAGGCCCACGGCACGCCCATGAAGCCCGGCAGCCGTACCTTCCTGTGCTGGCAGGACGGTCTGACCGACACCGGTGAGATCAAGCCGGTCAACCCGGCCTGCCGGAATGCCCAGCAGGTCAGCGGCACCACGCCGTTCTACAACTGGTTCTCGGTGCTCCGCTCGGACGGCGCCGGCCGCACCCGGGGCTTCGTACCGGACGGCGAGCTGTGCAGCGGCGGCAACACCAACTTCACCGGGTTCAACACGCCCAGCAAGGACTGGCCGCTCACGCATCTCACCTCGGGCGCGACGGTCGACTTCTCGTACAACGCCTGGGCGGCGCACCCGGGTTGGTTCTACGTCTACATCACCAAGGACGGCTTCGACCCGGCCAAGACGCTCACCTGGAACGACATGGAGGAACGGCCGTTCCTGAGCGTCGACCACCCGCCGCTGAACGGCTCCCCTGGCACGGTCGAGGCCAACTACTCCTGGACCGGCAAGCTCCCCGCCGGCAAGGACGGCCGCCACATCATCTACATGGTCTGGCAGCGCTCCGACAGCCAGGAGACCTTCTACTCCTGCTCCGACATCGTCTTCGACGGCGGCAACGGCGAGGTGACCGGCATCAAGGAGCCGGGCAACCCGTCCGAGCCGGTGCCCGGCACGTGCACGGCCACCCGCAGGACGACCGGTAGCTGGAACGGCGGCTACCAGTCCGAGGTGACCGTCACCAACACCGGCACCGTCCCGATGCTCGGCTGGATGGTCGACTGGAACCTCCCGGCCGGCCACAAGATCGAGAGCTTGTGGAGCGGCAACGCGACCTACAACGGCCAGTCGGTGATGGTCCACAACGCCGGCTGGAACGGCTCCCTCGCCCCGGGCAGGAGCACGACCTTCGGCTACACCGCCACCGCTCCAGGCGGTGACAGTACGACGAGCCTGCCCTGCCGGGTGGGCTGAACCATCGCTCGGGGCGGGCCCGGTGACCGGTGCGCCTCGGTCGCCGGGCCCGTCACCGGGTGACGGCACCCGCCGCCCGGGTCACGCGTGGTCGGCCGTGGCCAGGAGGCGGTGCAGGGCGGCCCGGCCCGGCGGGCCCCACGTGGGCTTGCCGCCCGGGCGGCCGTGGTCTCCCGCGTCTCCGATGATCATGCAGACGAGGGCGCGCGCGACCGCCCAGCCCCGGGCGCGGCGCCGGGTCGCGGGGTCCGCGGCCGGGCGGTAGAGCTCGTAGAAGCGGTCGGCGGCACCGTCCGGCAGCAGGTTCCAGGCGGCGGCGAGATCGCAGGCGGGGTCGCCGGCGCAGAGGTCGCCGAAGTCGATCACACCGCAGAAGGTGCCGTCGGCAGTGAGGACGTTGGCCGCGTGCAGGTCGGCGTGGAGCCAGACCGCCGGGCCCGTCCAGGCGGGCGCGGCGAGGGCGTCGTCCAGGATCGCGCGGACCGGCTCCGGGTCCGCGAGCAGGCCCAGCTCCGTGGCCGTGGCGACCTGCTGGGCGAGCCCCTCGGCATAGTCGGACAACGGCCCGCCGCGGCCCCGGCCCGCGGGCGCGTCCTCGGGGGCGGGGCGGTGCAGAGCCGTCAGGAAGGCGGCCAGGGCCTCGGCCGATTCCGCGGCGCGGGTGACGGGGGCGCGGTCGGCGGGAGCGCCCTGCACCCAGGTGGTGACGATCCAGGTATGCGGAAAGCGGTCGGAGGGCTCACCGAGGCGCTGCGGGACCGGAACCTCCAGGGGCAGCAGCGGGGCGAGTACGGGGAGCCAGGTGTGCTCCTTGCGCAGCAGCACGTCCGTGGGGCCCGTCGCCCAGGGCAGCCGCACGGCCAGGTCGTCACCGAGGCGCCAGAGCTGGTTGTCCCAGCCGCGCGCGCCGAGTCGCAGGGGGCGATCGGCCAGGTCGGGGTGCTGGTCGCGCAGCAGTTCCCGAATCAGTTCCGGCGTGATCTCGATCTCGGTGTGGGTCATGCGGGGCAACGCTAGCCGGGCGGCGGCACGACGGGGTACGCGTGGCCGGAAATCGCGAGGTGTGCCGACCGGGCCGGACCGCCTGCCCCATATGTCGCAGTTATCCAGGTGTGCGATTCTGTTGTGTGGGTGCCCTGCCGCTCAGTCGCGGCGTGGATCCGCCGTGTCGTCGTCGCCTGAGTTCCGGGGACTCCCACCTGCCGGTGGCTGCGGCACGGACGGGAGGTGGATGCGGACATGCCCCATTACGGCGATGCCCGGGCCGCGGTCCCCGGTCTTCGGGCGCCGGGGAACGGGGGCACCGGTCCGCCTCGTCCCGCGCCGGAGCTCGCCGCGCGGGAGCGGGTCCTGGCGTTCGCCGGGGTGGCACTGGCGGCGGTGTACGTACGGAGCGAGGACGGTACGGAGCTCCGCTCGGTGGAATCGGCCGGCGCCGGGCCGGAGCGGTACGGGTTGCCGGGGCGTGTGGCGGTTTCGGAGGGCTCGCGTGGGGTGGGGGGTGGTGGTGGTTCGCCGGTGGCGGGGGGTGGGGAGAGCGGGGCCGGGGGTGGCAGGTCGCCGGTGGCCGGGAGACCGGAGACCGGGGCCGGGGCCGGGGCCGGGGGAGGGCGTTGAAGAACTACAGAGGCCGCGAGTGAG